>JAHDCB010000046.1 GCA_020630035.1 Gammaproteobacteria bacterium | reverse complement strand
GGGTCAGGGTAACTTACCCCTTCGTGTGGTACGAGATTATTAGACCACTACACTTGCCAGAAACCTGTGGTAGCAAATCACTACATCAGTTTGAATCGCACCTGCGGGGAATCCTTAGAATCAAATTTGAATCGTGGACAGGTTGTAAACCTTGCCCACGACCAAAGGGGCGAGAGCTACGCCTCTCCCCCTTTGGAATCCCCCATTGTTTTGTCCCCGCAGCAAGCTGCGGGGAATCCTTAGATTGAATGTATCAGATGGTTGTCAGTCGTTGTTCTGCTTCGCGGTATTTGGCAGCGGTCCGGGTGATGATGTCTTCCGGTAATTCCGGCCCTGGTGGTGTCTTCGCCCAGTCGAGTATTTCCAGGTAATCGCGCACAAATTGTTTATCGAAACTGGGTGGGCTGATGCCGGGTTGATATTCGGTGACTGGCCAGAAGCGGGATGAGTCTGGGGTCAGGACTTCGTCCATCAAGTGTAATGTGCCGGTATCGTCCAGGCCAAATTCAAACTTGGTATCTGCAATGATAATGCCGCGTTCCAGTGCATAGGCCGCGCTTTCACGATATAACCGCAGGCTGATTTCCCGAATCTGTTGCGCCAGGGTTGATCCGATCAGTTGTTCAGTCGCTGCATAATCAATGTTTTCATCATGCGCACCGACAGCCGCCTTGCTGGATGGGGTATACACCGGTTCCGGTAGCTGGGCTGCCTGTGGCAGGTTGGCAGGCAGCTGAATACCACACACGGTTCCTGTACGCTGGTAGTCTTGCCAGCCGGAGCCGATCAGATAGCCGCGCACAATCGCTTCAATTGGTATCGGTTGGAGTCGTTTTACGATGCGCGCCCGGTGGCGTAACCTGGTACAGACAGTCGTATCCGGGATCGCAGTGGTCAGTGGGATATCAGTCTGATGGTTCGGAATCAGGTGCCGGGTGCGGTTGAGCCAGAAGTCAGTGATACGGGTCAGGACTTCGCCTTTCCCCGGGATGATTTGTGGTAGCACGACATCAAATGCAGACAGACGGTCTGTGGTGATGATCAGCAGGTGCTCCGGATCCAGGGCATAGCTGTCACGGACCTTGCCCTGGTGTATCAGGTTAAGGTGACTGAGTGTGGAATATGACATGTCAGGTGGTCAGCAATAATAAACAGTGTGAGTCATCAGGCGTGAGGCAGCCTGCATTGCCAGTTGCACCGGGAGTGGTAGTTCGGCACCGCCTTGTGTGTGTGCTGCCATACCATGCGTGGCTTCATCTGCCTGCATCTGTGTCAGGATATGGTGTGTTGGCTGATCTTTCGGGGTGATTTGTGCCAGGTGTCTGCCGAGATGACCTTCTACCTGTCGCTCGGTTTCCGCGACAAAGCCGAGGCTCCAGCGGTCTCCCAGGGCGCCAGCGCCAGCACCGAGGGCGAAGGAGCCGATAAACCAGAGTGGATTCAGATAGCTATGTCGTCCACCCAATTGCCGGATACGCTGGTCGCACCAGGCTAAGTGGTCGCTTTCTTCGGCTGCGGCTTGTTGCATCGCAGACTGAGTCGTGCTGCTGCGTGCGGTGAGTGCCTGGCCCTGGTATAGCCCCTGGGCACAGATCTCGCCGGCATGGTTAATACGCATCAGGCGCGCATGGTGCTCTCGTTCTGCTGTCGTCAGATGGCCTTCCGGTATCCCCTGGGCTGGGTTTTTTCGCCCTGTGGTTTGTGGTTGGCCAAAGACAGTTTGCAATACCTGGTCTATGACGCTCAGGCAGCGGTCGGTGGCATTGTAGTGGCGTGTTGTGTCTGACATACAGGTGTTTTCAGAACTCCCAGGGATTGACCAGTTCAACACCGGTCGTAGCAAAGTCAGCCACGTTGCGGGTTGCGACGATCATATCGTGCTCCAGGGCGGTGGCTGCAATCAGGGCATCCCGGTCTGATCGCCGGTCAGGCACATGCAGGTGTGCGCAGCGTTGTGCAATCGCGGTATCAATGTCCAGGGTGCGGTCTGCAAATGCGGGTAAAACCTGACGTTTCAGCCAATGGTGTAATCTGTCAGCTTGTTCTGTATCGCGTCGTGCGAGTGACAGAATGCCGGTTTTGATTTCCAGGATTGTAATAACTGAGATAAATAGCAGGCTGTTGGAGAGTTGGTTGGCCCAATATACGACGCCAGCATGCGCACGACCGGATTTTATCTTGCGCAATTCAGAGATCACGTTGGTATCTAAGACATACATTAGGGCACCTCTAAAAATTATTCCGCTTGCAAATACTTCGTTAAAAAATGCTCATGTACGCTTTGTACACTGCGCTTTTCGCCTCGTCTTTGCTGCGCTCATCATGTTTTTAGAGGTGCCCATTGAAATTGTGAGTCTGATACAGACTTTGTGCCTTGGGTGGCTCAAATTCTATGTCGTCGGTCTCAGGCATACTGATCAGGTCAGTGATACGAGGCTGGCTTGCCAGCATTTTTTCGTAGTCCTGAAAGTTGAGCAGGACATGTGCTGGTTTGCCCCGGTCAGTAATGATCACGGGTGCAGACAATGCAGCCCGTTTTGCATGGCTGACATCCTGGTTAAAGTCGCGACTGGAAATATGGGTCATGGGAACCTCCTGTGGACAGGTTGTGTTTGGAGGTATGTTGCTACAAATTAGTTGCGATGGCAAGAGTTGATTTGGTGTGAGATGGGGTAGGCTGGCAGGCCTGAACAAGGGTAGGTTATTGTGGCAGGATGGGGTAACGCCCGGCGAATGCATGGGCGAGAGTGCCGCTGTCGATATATTCCAGCTCGCCTCCGAGTGGTACCCCGTGGGCGATGCGGGTGATACGGCAGTCGTAGTTGGCGGCGAACTCACTGATGTAGTGCGCGGTGGCTTCACCTTCGACTGTGGTGGTGGTGGCCAGGATAAGTTCGTGAATAGTGCTGGTTTGCAGGCGTTGCCGTAATGTATCTAATCCCAGGTCTTGCGGGCCGATACCGTCCAGTGGAGACAGGCGGCCCCCGAGTACGAAATAACCGCCCTGATAGTGGGCTGCTTGCTCCAGGGCCAGCACGTCAGCGGGTGTTTCGACAACACACAGGGTGTATTTGTCTCGTTGCGGATTTTGGCACAGGGTGCACAGGTGTTGTTCGGTCAGGGTGCGGCATTCTGCACAATGGCCGATGGTCTGAATAGCTGCGGTGAGTGTGTCAGCTAGTCGTTGTCCGCCAGTGCGGTCTCGTTCCAGAATATGCAGCGCCATGCGCTGTGCTGATTTCGGTCCAATGCCTGGCAGGCAGCGAAACGCATCAATCAGTTGTTGCAGCAGCGGGGTAGCCATGCAGCGGAGGTCAGGAGAATGGAAATTTCAGTCCGGCAGGCAGTTCCAGCCCGGAAGTGACCTGTGACATCTGTTCGCTGGTGGTATCTTCCAGCTTATGCACCGCATCATTCATCGCGGCAGCGACTAAGTCTTCCAGCATCTCTTTGTCATCCAGCACGGCATCGTCAATATGTACCTGACAAACTTCGTGTCGTCCGTTCATGATGATACTCACCATCCCGCCACCGGCCTGGCCTTCTATTTCAGTCTGTGCCAGTTCAGCCTGGGCCTTTTTCAGCTCTGCCTGCATTTTCTGCGCTTGTTGCATGATGTTGCCGAGTCCAGCTTTCATAAGTTCGTTGCTCTCTGGTGGTGATGGTGTAATCAGTCCGAGGTAACCAATTGCTGAATCTGTTCAGCCAAGTTGTTTACCCAGTGCTCGACCTGGGTGGCATCCTGGCCTTCGACCATGACGCGTAGCAATGGCTCGGTGCCGGATGCACGTAGCAGGACGCGACCCTCGGCACCCAGTGCCTGTTCTGCGACGGCAATGGCTGGTTTTATCTGTGCCAGCATGATTGCAGGGTCTGCTGTGCCCAGGCGAACATTTTTCAGTTGTTGTGGGTAGGGCGTGTAGTCGATCAGTTCAGCGAGGTTTTTGCCCGTCGCCTGCATCTCAGCGAGTACTTGCAGTGCAGCAATGATGCCGTCGCCGGTGGTTGTTTGATCGCGACAGATGATGTGTCCGGAAGGTTCACCACCCAGGTTCCAGCCCTGGGCAATCAGGTGTTCCAGGATGTATCGGTCTCCGACCTGAGTGCGCGTCAGGCCGATACCCTGGTTACGCAGCGCGACTTCCAGCCCCATGTTGGTCATGACGGTGCCGACCAGGTTGCCGCTGAGTCGCTGCCGGCGCTGGTAGGCGCGTGCAAGCAGGTACAGAATTGCATCGCCATCGCAGAGTTGGCCCTGTGCGTCTGCCATCAGCACCCGGTCACTATCGCCGTCCAGGGTGATCCCGACATCGGCCTGGTGTTGTCGTACAGCGGTACATAAGGTTTCCGGATGGGTGGCACCAACCTGATCGTTGATGTTGTTGCCATCAGGTGCTGTGCCAAGGGTGATCACATCTGCACCGAGGGCACTGAGTACCTCGGGTGCGATCTGATAGGCTGCGCCGTGAGCACAGTCCAGCACAATGCGGAGCCCGTCCAGTCTTACCGGGATGCTGGCCTGGCAGAAGCTGGCATAACGGGCAGCAGCATCTGTACAGTGGCTGATCTGTCCCAGTTGGTGCGTGGGTGCGAGTTGTATAGGTTGTTCCAGCCAGGCACTGATCGCAGCTTCTGCTGTATCCGGCAGCTTGTCTCCGCTGGCAGAAAAAATTTTGACGCCGTTATCCGGATACGGATTATGTGATGCCGTGATGGCAACCCCGGCAGCGGCCTGTTGTGTTCTGGTCAGCCAGGCGACGCCTGCGGTGGGCAGACAACCGAGCATCTGCACGTGTGCACCAGCGGCGGTCAGTCCGGTCTGCAGGGCGGCGGCGATCATGTCGCCGGAGCACCGCGTATCCTGTCCCAGAATAACCTGGCTGCCGATACCGACCTGTTGTCCAATCGCCCAGCCCAGGTGCTGCATGAAATCGGGTGTGATGGGTGCTTGTCCGACAGTGCCCCGCACACCATCGGTACCAAAGTGTTGTCTTGACATTAGCTTCCCTGCTGTATGGCCGACCAGACCTTGATGGCATCCGCTGTCGGACCGACATCGTGTACACGCAGAATGTTGGCACCTTGTTGTAGCGCCAGAACTGCGGCGACGACGCTGGCGGCGACGCGATCTGTTGTGGTTCGTCCGGTGATGGTTCCGAGCATGGATTTGCGCGAGATGCCAATTAAAACCGGATGTCCGAGCTGCGTAAAGGTGGATAATTCACGCAATAGTGTCAGGTTATGTGCCAGTGTCTTGCCGAACCCGATGCCGGGATCCAGCAGAATCTGGTGTGGTGGCATTCCGGCTGCCAGTAACGGTTGTGCCCGGGTGTGCAAAAAGGTACGGACTTCCTGCACCACATCCGTATAGTGCGGCTGGTGCTGCATGTTGGCAGGTTCACCTTGTTTATGCATCAGGCAGACGGGTACGCCGAGTGCCAGAGCAGTTTCCTGCGCTTGTTCGCCCTGCAGGGCATTCACATCATTGATCAGACTGGCACCGGCCTGTATGGCTGCACGCATGACGGCTGCCTTGCTGGTGTCAATTGAGATCATCACCGGGAGTCGGGCGGCGATGGCTTCAATCACCGGGATGACCCGGTCCAACTCCTGTTGCACGGGTACCGGCTCAGCCCCCGGCCGGGTCGATTCGCCACCAACGTCGATCAGGGTTGCACCTGCGGTTGTCATGGCATCGGCGTGACGCAGGGCGGCGGTCAGATCTGTGTAATGACCACCGTCGGAAAATGAGTCCGGGGTCACATTCAGGATCCCCATAATCCGGGGCTCTGACCAGTCCAGGCCAGCAGACATGGCGGGCATCAGTTGTCGGATGCGGGGGCTGACTCTGTTGCTGCGTTGCCGTTATCATCATTATTTTTCCAGCCCGCTGGCGGCTGTGGCTCCTGACCGGCCATGATGTCTTTGATCTGGCCTTCATCAATCGTTTCATAATGCATCAGGCTATCGGCCATCGCATGCAGCTTATCCAGATTGTCCTGCAGGATTTGCTCGGCACGCTGGTAATTGCGATCAATGAAGGCACGGATTTCTTCGTCTATCGCGTGGGCTGTGTCATCAGAGACATTTTTGTGCTGCGTGACGGCCCGTCCGAGAAACAGTTCTTCTTCATCGTCACCATAGGCGAGTGGGCCCATACGCTCGGATAAGCCCCATTTCGTCACCATATTCCGCGCGATGTCGGTAGCGCGTTGAATGTCATTCGAGGCGCCGGTGGTAATGGCTTGGCTGCCGAAGATCAGTTCTTCTGCAATACGCCCGCCGAACAGACTGGAGATCTGACTTTCCAGGTGCTCCTTGCTGTGGCTGTAACGATCTTCCTCTGGCAGGAACATGGTGACGCCCAAGGCGCGACCTCGTGGAATGATGGTCACTTTATATACCGGGTCATGTGCCGGGACATTCAGGCCGACGATTGCATGCCCTGCCTCGTGATACGCAGTCAGGCGTTTTTCATCTTCCTTCATCACCATTGAGCGGCGTTCAGCACCCATCATGATTTTGTCTTTGGCCCGCTCCATATCATCCATATCGATGACTGTTTTGTCGACCCGGGCGGCCAATAATGCGGCTTCGTTGACCAGGTTGGCCAGGTCGGCGCCGGAAAAGCCGGGTGTACCGCGCGCAATCACTGAGGCCTTGACGTCTTCTGCCAGGGTGGCCTTTTTCATGTGTACCTTGAGTATCTGCTCACGACCCAGAATATCCGGCAGGCCGACGACCACCTGGCGGTCAAACCGGCCAGGGCGTAATAACGCCGGATCCAGCACATCGGGCCGGTTGGTTGCCGCAATCACAATCACGCCGGCGCTGCCCTCGAAACCATCCATTTCGACTAACAGTTGGTTCAGGGTCTGTTCACGTTCGTCATGGCCACCGCCGAGCCCGGCACCACGATGGCGCCCGACGGCATCAATTTCGTCGATGAAGATGATACAAGGCGCGTCTTTGGCGGCCTGTTCAAACATTTTTCGCACACGTGAAGCACCCACGCCGACGAACATTTCGACAAAATCGGAACCGGAGATAGCGAAAAACGGAACCTCTGCCTCGCCAGCGATTGCACGGGCCAGCAGGGTCTTACCGGTGCCCGGCGGGCCGACCATCAGTGCACCCTTGGGTATTTTGCCACCCAGCTTCTGAAACTTTTTCGGATCGCGCAGAAAATCAACGACTTCCTTGACTTCTTCTTTGGCCTCTTCGCACCCGGCAACACTGTCAAAATTGACGTCAATCTTGTCTTTTGCCAGCTTGCGTGCTTTGTTGCGGTTGAATGATAAGGGGCCACGTCCTCCCATGCCGCCCTGCATCTGGCGCATAAAGAATAACCAGATGCCGATCAGTACGATTAACGGGAACCAGTTAATCAGAATCTGCATCAGCAATGAAGGCTGTTCTGGCTCTTCTACCCGGAACGAAACATTATTCGCTAACAGGTCACTCACCAGCCAGATATCATGCGGTGCCATAGTGCGAAACTTACTGCCGCTGTTGGTGGTGCCCTTAATCTCAGTGGAGCGGCCTGAGTCAACCAGTACCACATCTGCGATATTGTTGAGTTTGACTTCTTCCACAAACTTGGAATACGAAATTTCGGGTGTTTGCTGTTTGTCAGAGCTGTCAAAATTATTGAAGATGGTCATCAATACTACAGCGATGACGATCCACAGCAGAATGTTTTTGGCCATATCGCTCAAGTCAGTTTACTCCGGTCCGGAAGGCTGTATGTATCAGACATAATAATCTTTGGCTACGAGATAAAGTTCGCGACTGCGGGCGCGGGAAGCATCGGGTTTACGCAGTTTGATCTGGCGAAAACAGCTGCGTGTGGCTTGCAGCAAGGCATCGAATCCTTCGCCCTGAAACAGTTTGATGACCATACTGCCACCTGGAGCCAGGTGTTGCTGGCAGAAATCCAGCGCCAGCTCACACAGGTACATCGCGCGCGGCTGATCCACCGCCGATACGCCGCTTATATTGGGGGCCATATCGGAGATTACAAGGTCGAGCGACTGCCCGGCCAGGGCAGCAGTCAGTTGTTGCATAGTTTCTGCAGTATGAAAATCGCCCTGAATCAGGGTTGCACCCGGGATCGGGTCGATTGGCAGCTGGTCCAGCCCGATCAACGTACCACTGGTGCCGATGATCTTCGCAGCCACCTGTAACCAGCCACCGGGAGCTGCACCCAAGTCAACAATCGTCTGCCCAGGGCGTAAAAAACGGTCTTTTTCTTGCAGCTGCAACAGCTTATAGGCCGCACGTGAACGGTACCCTGCCTGTTGAGCACGTTGCACATAGGTGTCTTGTGCCTGACGCTGCAACCAGCGTCGGCTGCTGTCAGATCGTCCCATGCAGGTTGTTGCTCCGGTGTGTCATGCTGTTATTCAGATGTTTTGCCAGGTATCCCGCAGGCTGACGGTACGATTGTAGATTGGTCTGCCATCTGCGGTATCTGTGATATCCCGAC
Source organism: Gammaproteobacteria bacterium (assembly GCA_020630035.1). Lineage (GTDB taxonomy): Bacteria > Pseudomonadota > Gammaproteobacteria > Chromatiales > Chromatiaceae > JAHDBG01. Next base: position 2,722 of record JAHDCB010000046.1, on the reverse strand, counting down.
AGAAGTAGCCTTCGCGTTCAAACTGGCAGGGTGTTGCTGTGTCTGCCTGCGCCAGGCTGGCTTCCAGCATGGCATCTGGCCTGATCTGTAGTGAGCCTGGGTTCAGGTCATTGATCAGGTCTGCCGTTTTTCCGGGTTCCGCTACCTGAAACAACCGGTCGTACAGGCGGACTTCTGCTGGCACAGCTGTAGCGGCAGCAACCCATTGGATCACCCCGCGCACCTTACGTCCTTCTGGGTTTTTGCCTAGTGTGTCTGGGTCGTAAGTGGCATGTAATGCAACAATCTGATCTGTCTCATCCCGGATAATTTTCTCGGCACGAATCACATACGCATGGCGTAGCCGCACCTCACCACCCAGTACCAGGCGCTTGTATTTTTTGTTCGCCGTTGCGCGAAAATCTGCCTGATCAATATACAGTTCGCGGCTGAAGGTTAACGTCCGTGCGCCCAGATCGTCCCGCTTCGGATGATTCGGTGCGGTCAGTGCTTCAGTCTGGTCTGCCGGATAATTAGTGATTACCACCTTCAGTGGATTCAGTACCGCCATCCGTCTGGGAGCCGTCTGATCCAGCTCATCCCGGGCGGCACTTTCCAGCATCGCCATCTCGACCAGGCTGTCCGCCCGGGTGACACCGATACGATGACAAAACTCACGGATCGCGCTGGCCGGATAGCCGCGCCGACGCAGTCCGGCCAGGGTCGGCAGGCGAGGGTCGTCCCAGCCACTCACATGGCCCTCTGCGACCAACCGGGTCAGCTTGCGTTTACTCAGAACGGTATAGCTCAGGTTCAGACGCGCAAATTCGATCTGTTGCGGGCGTGGATCAAAGTCGAGGTTGTCCAGAATCCAGTCGTATAACGGACGATGGTCAGCAAATTCCAGGGTGCACAAAGAGTGCGTGATACCTTCCAACGCATCTGAGATCGGGTGGGTATAGTCATACAGCGGATAAATGCACCAGGCCTCGCCGGTCTGGTGGTGCACCAGTCCATGCCGGATACGATACAGGGTCGGGTCGCGTAAATTGATATTGGGCGCAGCCATATCAATCCTGGCACGTAACGTCCGGCTGCCATCCGGATATTCTCCGGCGCGCATCCGGGCGAACAGATCCAGATTCTCCGCAATGCTGCGGTTACGATACGGACTGTCTGTACCAGGCTCAGTCAGACTACCACGATGTGCTCGTACCTGTTCTGCATTCAGGTCGCACACATATGCCTGGCCGCGCCGGATGAGCTGTACCGCATAGTCGTACAGTGCCTCGAAATAATCTGACGCAAAATGTTGTGCGTGCCAGGTATAGCCCAGCCAACGGACATCCTGCTGGATTGCGGCAACATAGGCGGCATCTTCTTTCGCTGGATTGGTATCGTCGAATCGCAGGTTGGTCCAGCCGGCATAGTCCTGTCCGATGCCGAAGTTGAGCACAATCGATTTCGCATGCCCAAGATGTAAATAGCCGTTCGGTTCGGGTGGAAAACGGGTACAGATTTGTTGATGCTTGCCACTTGCCAGGTCATGTTCTATGCGCTGGTGGATAAAATGATGTTGTGTCTCGCTCATGTGTTGGCTGGCAACTCGTCATCAGTCATTGGTTTTGCTTCCAGGTAATATAACGGTAGTGTGTCTGAGGCAGGTATCCAGCGAGGTGAATGAAATCCAGCCTGAGAAACCAGGTCTGCAAAATCAACCTGGGTACGTATCCTGGCGCCAAACATGACCAGCAGGTTCAGGTTGCCGATGTCGGCACCCAGATCTGCCTGCGTGGTCTGGACAAACTCCAGGATCACCAACTTGCTGTCAGCTGGCATCGCCTGACGACAGTTTTGCAGAATCTGTACCACTTGTTCGTCTGGCCAGTTCAGCAGAACGCGCGAAAATAAGTAGTGGCTGCCATGAGTGGGAATTTGTTCGGGCGCAAAAAAGCTACCGGCGACAATCTGTCCACGTTCTGCAACGCCGGCAGTGCTGAGTACCTGATCAGCAGGCGCGACTGTCTCAGGCAGATCAAAGACAGTGCTGTGTAATTCAGGGTAATGTTGCAGCAACAGTGCGCTGAAGTCACCCTGATTGCCCCCCAGATCAATCACATGTCCGCTGAACGGGTAGCGACCAACCGCCGGATTTAGCCAGGCCTGGGTACTATTCGCCATGTGTTGCCTGAATGCTGTATTGTCGGTCGGATGTGTCGCGAGATAATCATAGATATCTGCACCATAGGCTTCGGGAAAGGCAGATGCTCCAGTGCGCAGACTGTGGGTTAGCTGGCCCCAGGCAGGATAACCCAGCGCAGCGTGCTCCAGTGCTGGAATGATGGTGGCTGGATGGTCTGGCAGCAGACAGTGTGCGGCATCAGTTAAATGGTATTTTTGGGTGCCATCCTGTCGGACTAACCCGAGCTTTTCAGCAATTGGCAGACATTGTTGTATCGCAGTCACTGATAATTCCGCTGTTTTGGCTAAGGTGGCGACGTCCTGTGCCTGTTGCTCAAGCTGTTGCAGAATACCCGTCTGGTGCAGACTGATGATGACCTGCGTCAGACTGTGCGCCATCAACAGAGTCTGCGGAGTTAACGGAAGCTGCGGCGGTGTTTCTGACATATTTGTATCTCTGTAAGACATTGTGGTTGGCGGGCAATAAGGTTTAGCAGGGTGTGATTCAATTGATGTGGCGTAATAGCTGGGGCACATAAAATTCGTTTCGGCGTTACCCGTC
>JAHDCB010000045.1 GCA_020630035.1 Gammaproteobacteria bacterium | reverse complement strand
TATCGATACTTGTTGTGTTAATGCTGCATCGTTTTTTATATAATAAGGGTATACTAAGCAATGGCAACAAAAAACCAGCAATACAGGTTTTTACTGTGCTGATTATGCCTTGTCGATATAGCTGACGGCGCAATCTACGATCACGAATCACCGCAGGTTGATCAGAATACGGGTCCCATGGGTAAACACTATTATCTAATGTGATGGTTGCTTTTTTATCAACAGATTTCTCAGACATATGCAGTCGCTTTTTAATGGCTAAATAACTTTCTGGCTAGGTTCTTCAGATATTTTTTTCTTGCACATCGCCTGCTTTCTTGCGTCTGATACTGCCGTAAGATTCGATAACACTTCTCCGGGTCAGTCTGTGTGTATTCAGCGTAACAATAGGCAATAAATTTTATAATTTTTGGGTTGTTACTCAGTCTGGAGAAATTCTTCAACCCATCCTGTAGACTGACTTTTTTAAATTGTATACGGTTAATATCGATAATAAAGAAATCACAGATACGATCAGTTTTTTTTATCAGTGTATTGCCAGGGCTATGATCAAGATGCAAAACATTTTTTTTATGCATAGCATAGGTGAAAGCAACAAATTGCCTGAGGATGTCAAGGTCTGCATGATCGCCTTGGTTCAGAATGTCGCGTATCGTAAAGTCATGCTCTATCAGCTCAGAAAAAAAATAACTTTCTTTTAATTTTCCTTGTGAAAATTTTTCTGTATATGCAAGTGGCTTATGCGTATTGATGCCAAGTTCCTGTAATTTTTTTGCATACTCAAATGATCGTTTTGCCTTGCTCGGACGCCAATGTGCATAAATCCAACCCTGCACAGGGTCAGGTATTTTGAATGACTTAGCAACAACTATAATAATGTCAGTTCCACTGTCGACCGTTGCATTCGATACAGCTTTTTTAAGTGTAAACTGCTTAACGATATTCCGTTGGTTATGCAACACCACTCCATCAAGAGAGAATCTTTTTTCAATTAGTTCTAATTGAGTCTTTAATGGCTTAACATCAGACGTAATATGCATCAGGATTTTTTCATTAAACTCTGTAAATCTTCGTTGTACTGAACTTAGCGAGCATTTTTCAGGCGCTCTTTACCCCAGTCCATCAGTTCGGCATCCAGGGTATCCATCTTCTGATTCAGCTCTATCAGAGCAGGGTCAGTCGGTGTTACCCGCCCGGTAAGCTCTTTGGCAATGTGGCTGGTATCCAAGCCGAATTTTTGATTAGTTTGTGCGATCAATGCATCTGTTTTCCGAATAAGCTGGTCTATGTGCGTTGTATCCGACGGCGGCGCTGATTGCATTGCCTCAGCCATTTCTTGGTTCAGGGTATCCAGCTCGGTTTTGAGTGTTGCCAGTTGCGGTGGTAACGTGCCCGGCACCACCATCCGTTCCCCTTCCTGGCGCAATTGTGTCTCTGGCGCAGGTGGTTGTGTGGTGGCAAAATCAATGCCACCGCCAGCCGTAGCACGTCGTGCGCGGCTGGTTTCGATATCTTTTAAGCGCAGCTGCTCACTGCTGATCAGTGCATTGTCGTGCTGGTTCTGTGTGTTGGTCAGGTTGATGGCGATGAGCCCAACACCGGCGACAATTCCTGCGCCTGCGACCATTGTCAATATCTTTTTCATAGATTACCTCCGTTTCGCGGATTGTATGGCTGGATAAATACCAAAATCAATATGTTATTTCCCATCTGGTTGCGTCCCTGGTATCTGGATTTGCTGGCGTTTGGTCTGGGGGCCATCAGTCTGTTGGCATTTGCGCCATTTCACTGGTACGGACTGTTACCTGTGTCAATAGCGGGATTGTTCGGGTTAGTACACGCAGGAAGCACGCTGCGAGCGACCTGGCGCGGCTGGTTGTTTGGTGCCGGCGCCTACGGCATTGGGATGATCTGGTTGTTTGCGATTGCTGAGCATGTGGCAGCTACAGATGGGGTCAATCCGATGGTATTGGCCATTCTGGGTGCCATTCTGTTGTTGGTGATGCTCGCGCCTCTGTTGATTGCCGGATTGTATCGGTTGTTGTGTCGTGTATTGCCTGCTGTTGTGGGTTGGCGTCATGCCCTGGGATTTGCGTATGTCTGGGTGGTGATCGAATGGCTGCGCAGTTGGTTGTTTTCCGGTTTTCCGTTGTTACAACCAGGTTATGCCTGGGTAGAGACTCCTCTATCAGCCTGGGCACCGCTTGGTAGCGTGTTGGCGGTTACTTTTGTACTGGTGTTGCTGTCTTGTCTGCTGGTCCTGGTGTTACGCCCGGGCGTGTGCAAGGCGCAACGTCTGGGCTGCGCCGGTGCTATGTTCGGGCTGGTCGCGTTCAGCCTGGTGCTTGAGCCTGTGCGCTGGACTGAATCTGCTGAAACTAGCTTATCGGCACGGTTGTTACATGGCACGACTGATCAGGCGGATAAGTTTAAGCGGTTTATGGTACGGGATTCGATTCGGGATTATCTGGCTCGTTCTGCTGCGGCACCGCAGCCGGATCTGGTGATCTGGCCCGAGTCGTCGATCGCGTTTGCGCTGCATGATGTGTTTTATCTGTTATACGAGCCAGCACTGGCACTACAGGAGCAGGGGACACAGATTTTGCTGGGTGCTTATCTGGACGGGCCAGCCGGCATGCTGAATGTTCTGGTGCAGGCAACTGATCCGGATCGGTTTTATGCGAAACGTCATCTGGTGCCGTATGGGGAGTTTACGCCGGATATTCCTGGTCTTGATTTTTCAGATTTTTTGCCCGACCTGTCGATGTCTGACCTGGCTGCTGGCGCACCGGTACAGGATTTACTAACGGCACAGGGCGTACCGCTGGCAGCAACGATTTGTTTTGAAAATTTGTTCGGGCATGAACAACGCCATGACTGGCAGCAGGCACAGTTTCTGGTACAAGTGAGCGATCTGGCCTGGTTTGTACACACCTGGGCAGCAGAGCAGTTGTTGCAGGTTTCGCAGATGCGTGCGCGTGAGGCGGCGAAGCCGGTGTTACAAGCAACTAATCATGGTGTGTCTGCGGTGATTGATGCGCAGGGCCGGATTATGCAACGCACTGTCAGTGAGCAGTTGGATGCTCACCTGGTACCGAGAACAGGTACCACTCCCTACACTGACTATGGTGATCTGCCACTGGGCCTGGTGCTACTGGTGTGCCTGGGGCTGATTACCCGCCGTCGCGCGTGAGTATCAGCACCGCATTGTGTCCGCCAAACGCATACGAACAACTGAGTGCATGTTGCATCTGTATGGTGCGCCGGCTGTCACGGACATAGTTCAGATCGAAGGCAGGTTCGTGCAGGTTGTGGCAGGCTGGGGTCTGTTGTTGTTGTAATGAGCAGATGGTGATGATCGCCTCCAGCGCACCACTGGCTCCGATGCTGTGTCCCAGGATGGACTTGGTACTGGCAACCCGGGGACGGTGCGGGAATATTGTCTGGATGAGGCTCGCTTCTATCTGATCATTTGCCTGGGTACCAGTGGCGTGGGCATTGATATAGTCGATGCTATCCGGCGACTGACCTGCTGCCGCCAGCGCAGTCCGGATTGCACGTTTGATCTGGATCGCACCCGGTTCCATCGCCACCATCGAGCTGGCATCAAAGGTTTCGGCATAGCCGGTGACCTGTGCCAGAACTGGTACTCCGCGCCGTCTGGCATGCGCAGCTGATTCCAGGATCAGGATGCCAGCGCCACCCTGCGCGAGCAGAAAACCACTACGCCGGCGGTCAAACGGGCAGTTCGCTTGCTCCGGCGTGTCCCCCGGTGTTGCCAGGGTACCGAGCATGTCGAAGCCGCGATAGATGGTGCCATAATCGTCCAGCAGGTACTCGGCCCCGCCGCAGATCGCCAGATCCAGCTCTCCCCGTCGGATTGCCTGCCAGGCCTCGCCAATTGCCGAGGTTCCGGCGGCACACGCATTGGTGACGGTGCGATTGATGCCGTGCAGCCCGTATTTGATGCCAACTGATGCGGACACGGCGTTCGGCATTAACATCGAGACTGCCATCCGGTTCGGTTTGCCCGGATGACGCAGCAAAGCCAGCGTGTCTGCCGATGTGGCCTGCAGGTCGGGCTTAGTGCGTGCCAGTATCTGCTCGGCATGGTTTTGCAAAAAGGTGTAGGCCCCACCGATGCCAGTGCCGATAAACACACCGGCCCGTCCGCTCTGGATATTTTCCAGTTGATAACGTGCCTGGCGCTTATCTGTTAAGGTTGGTGTTAATTGCGCTGCGTGTAATGCTTCCCGGGTCGCCAGTAACGCCAGCAGACTGACCGGATCGCGTTGCAGGCACTCATTGCGGGTAAAGCCCAGTGCTCGATAATCCAGCTCAGGCAATGGCGACCAGATTCCGGAGCGATAGTCGCTATACTGACGCCAGATGTCTGGGATCGGTTGTACCACACTGTCCCCGGCCAGGCTGCGTCGCCATAAGGTATTGGCCCCGACGCCTAGTGGGCTGATGGCGCCCAGTCCGGTGACACAGACGGCGGTCGTCATGCCGTTGGCTCACCAGACTGACTTACTGTGCGCGTCTGCATTTCGGTCTGTATCAGCACGATGATATCCGCGACGGTACGGACCTGCTGCGCCTGTTCGTCCGGAATCTCACCGCCAAACTCATCTTCCAATGCCAAGATGATAGAAACCTGATCGACTGAGTCGGCTTGCAGGTCTTCGACCAACCGGACATGATCATCGCTGATCGGAGTGTCCAGGCTCAGGGTTTCCGTAATTACCTCGCGTACCTGGATCGCAATCTGATCATGTTGCATCATAAGAGAACCTCTAATAATTCAGTTTTCGAAATATTATCACAAATAAAATCAACAATTTACATACTAGCCGGGCGTGGAAATAGTAACTTTCAGAGGTTTCTTGTAGCTACGTATTATGATGTCATCTATTGATCAATCAATTGCTGAGTGGCTACTCGCTGCCGGGAAGGTGCAACCGGAGCAGGTGGCGCGAGCGCAACGCGCCAGTACCGAGACAGATGAACAACTGGGCCAAGTACTACAGAAGCTGGGCTTTATCAGCGAGGCTGATCTGGCAACCGTCACGGCTGATGTATATCAACTGCCACTGGCACAACCTGCCTGGTACGCCACAGTTCCGGTGTTGACGCAGCAGGTGAGTCAAGCCTTTTTGCTACGGCATTCAGTTGTACCTGTACAGGATGAAGCAGGCACTGTGTGGCTGGCGATGATGGATCCCGGCCAGCAAACAGTCCTGGATGCCTTGTCTCTGGCACTGGGTCAATCACTGTCACCTTGTATCGGCACTGCTTCCGAAATTCAGGCAGCCCTGCAACAAACAGAGATCACGGTATCTGAGCCGGTACTGACACAAACTGCGACAGATGCGGAAGATATTGCGCAATTGCAGGATCTGGCCGGTGAAGCACCAGTGGTACAGGCAGTCAACCGATTATGGTTGCAGGCGATTGAGGTTGGCGCCTCCGATATTCATCTGGAGCCGATGGCTGATCAATTGCAAGTACGCCTGCGGGTAGATGGTGTGTTACGCCCGGCAACTCTGCCATCCGGGATTCCGGCAACTGCGGTGATTTCGCGTATTAAGGTACTGGCACGACTGAATATTGCCGAGCGGCGCTTGCCGCAGGATGGCCGGTTACAATTACGTATCGCCGGGCATACGCTGGATCTGCGGATTTCAACGGTGCCAACAGCGCATGGCGAAGGTGTTGTCTTACGGCTGCTGGATCAGGCACAAGTGCCACTGGACTTTGCCAGCCTGGGGTTTGACGGGCAAAACCTGCGGCATCTGCAAACCTTGCTGCAACGGGCTCATGGGATGATACTAGTATCTGGCCCGACCGGCAGTGGCAAGACTACCACCCTGTATACCGCATTGCAGCAACTGAACACGCCGGAACAAAAGATCCTGACGGTAGAAGATCCGATTGAATATCAACTAGCCGGAATCAACCAGATTCAGGTACAACCGCAGATCGAATTATCATTTGCCCGCGCGCTGCGGGCAATTTTACGTCAGGATCCGGACATTTTGATGATCGGTGAAATGCGCGATGTTGAAACTGCTCAGATTGCAGTACAAGCGGCATTAACCGGCCATCTGGTGTTATCCACTGTACACACCAATGATGCCATCAGCAGCATTGTCCGGTTACTGGATATGCAATTGGCACCCTTTTTGCTCAGCGCAACCATCGCTGGTGTGGTGGCACAACGGCTGGTGCGCACCCTGTGCCCGACCTGCCGCAGGCCACGTCCGGATCCTGAGTCGATTTTATCCGAGCTGGATCGGGCAGAGGCCAGCGTGTTTCAGGCAGTCGGTTGTGCAGACTGTGGCTTTAGTGGCTATCAGGGTCGTACTATGATTGCAGAAGTATTGGTACTGAACGACAAATTGCGACACCTGATCGCAGCACAGGCCGACTTAGCCACCCTGCGCAAAGCCGCCTCGCAGGCAGGGCTAAGTGATTTATTGACGGACGGTTTGCGCAAGGTTCGCCAGGGCATCACCACCCTGGAAGAAGTTCAGCGAGTGTGTACCTGATGCCAGTGTTTCATTATCAGGCCGCCCACGCTGATGGCACCCTGGTACGGGATCAGATCACAGCAGATGATCAGCCGACCGCAGTGGCACAGATCCAGGCTGCTGGCCTGACACTGCTCCAGATTAAACCTGGTGCCACCCCCGCCACAACATGGCTGGCTCGCTGGCATCATCTGATGCGTCCGCAACGGTTACAACGACGCGATATTGAACATTTCACGCTGGAACTATCCACGTTATTACAGGCAGGCCTGCCACTCACGCAGGCCTTGCAATCTTTACAGCGGCTGACCCACCAACCAACATTGCGGCAACTATGTCAATCTGTGCAGCAGGCCCTGCGACAGGGTGATAGCCTGGCAGTTGCGCTGCCACAGTGCAGCCGATTGTTCGATCCTTTATATTGCAGCCTGATACGCGTCGGCGAGGCCAGCGGACAACTGGAAACAACATTACACCATCTGGCCGACTGGCAAGCACGCCATCGCAGATTGCAGGAAGCCGTAGTCTCAGCATTGATTTATCCGAGCATCCTGATCATCCTGTCGGTTGTGGCGATGATCATCTTACTGGTGCTGGTGGTACCGCAGTTTACTGATCTGTTTGCTCAGTCCGGTCAGCCTCTGCCCTGGATGCCACGCCTGCTGATCGGATTCAGCCAGCTACTGAGCACCTGGGGGATCTGGCTATGCGGCGCAGGTATGCTGGCCACCTGGATGCTGCGGCGACACTGGCGTAGTGCACGCGGGCGCAAGCAGAAGGATCGCTGGATGCTGCAACTGCCTCTGATCGGCCCCTGGCTGACACAACGTGAAACAGCGTTGCTGGCACGCACCCTGGCCACCCTGCTGCGCAGCGGCATGAGCCTGTTGCCCGCACTGGAGATAGTGCAACAGGTATTACCGAATCAGGTGTTTGCCGACCTGGCACAGCAAGCCGCAGCGCGGGTACGTCAGGGCGAGCGGTTGAGTGTCGCCCTGCAGGCAAGCCGGCAATTGCCTACCTTGGCAATTGAATTGATCCAGGTAGGTGAGACATCCGGCGACCTGACCCCAATGCTGGATCGGGTAGCTGACCGATATACAGCAGCTATACAAACCAGTCTGCAACGACTGCTCAGCCTGCTGGAACCAACCATCATCTTGCTGATTGCAGCATTGGTTACCCTGGTGATACTGTCGATGGTCAGCCTGATGCTGAACTCACATCAACTATTATTCTGACCATTTGCACAACAAACAGGAATGACAAGAGCTGGTCTATTTACCCGCTATGGTATTGTCTGGCCAAATGAGCAGGATTTCAGCTCTGACACCATTATCTGGGACATACAAAATTCATGTAAAGGAAGTGTTTAGCACTTCAGCGGATCAAAATCACCAGGATATCAATTATTATGCAACCGTCTCGTATACAAGGCTTTACCTTGATTGAAGTGATTGTAGTGATCGTGCTGGTCGGGCTGATTGTGTCTTATGTAGCACCGCAGATGCTGGGTCGGGCAGATGAGGCAAAACAAAAGGCAGCTGAGCTGCAATTACAACAGGTAAGCAATGCGATTGAGGTGTTTCAGTTTGAGGTAGGGCGTTACCCAAAGACCTTGTCGGAGCTGATTCGTAAACCAGAGCAGACAACTGGCTGGCAAGGGCCTTATCTGAAGCAGGCCAGACAGTTGCAGGATCCCTGGCAACGCGAGTTGGTGTACCGGTATCCGGGTGAGCACGGCACGTTTGATTTGTTTTCGCTCGGAGCAGATGGTCAACCTCAGGGTGATGGCGATGCCGCAGACATCACCAACTGGCATTGAGCCATTTGTGTCAGTTATGCTGAGCCATCGCAGCCATAGCTGCCTGAGCCAGAAAACCACTGCGGCTTTCTCCATGCGCCTTAGTATATTGATCTATCTGTGCCAAAAGATGCTGAGGTAACGTAATATTGATCTTTGCTGCAGGGCCAAGATAGCGCTCAATCGGCACATCAATCACAGCCCAGATCCAACCGGTAAAATCGGGGTTTTTCTGATGTTCTGCCAGGCTGGTGCATACAGGCAGCCTGCCACCGTCAGCTATTGTGGTGCTGCACCATAATTCAACTACCTCCCGCGCATTTTCTACGGCCTGATCCAGAGTATCTCCAGCAGAAAAACAACCCGGCAGGTCAGGCACTGTCACACCAAATGCCTGATGTTGATGACCAGGTTCAATGGCAATTACAAATTTCATGTTATGTTCTCCTGTGGGTGGATAATGTCTGCCTGTTTCATAATCTATGAACTGATACCCTTTCCCAAATCCTTTTTCGGATGAGGCACACTGATATGCCCTGGCTTATGCGGATGGACAAAAATATGATGGCTACCCTTGCTTGCTCTCAGTGCCCAACCGGCAGCCTGTAATCTTCTGATCAGGATTTTACTGTGTATGGTGGTTGTTATACCCACAAAAGAAGGGTGTTCTATGGATTGACCTTACTGGAAACGCTGATTGTGCTGAGCATCCTGGCAACCGTCGCAGTACTGCTGGCGCCAGTGATGTTGCCTGCTGTCAATAGCCAACTGCAGCACAATACCAGCCTGTTGCTGAGTGCACTGCGCGAAACCCGGTTGTATGCGCTGCAACAGCAAACGTCTGCCAGTCTGCTGATTGATACCACCCGGGCAGTACTTCAGGTACCAGGTCGAATGCAACCGCTACAGTTGACCGGTGACTGGCAGGTGCAGGTGACAACCGCCGCACAGGAAGTGCTGGACGGAGAGCAGGCCGGTATCCGCTTCTGGCCGGATGGACGTTCTAGCGGCGGACGTATCACCCTCAGCCGGGCTAACCAGGTGCAGCACATTGACGTTGCCTGGTTAACCGGTCGTATTCAGGTACATGCGACCGTACCCTGAGCAGGGTTTTACCCTGCTGGAGATTCTGGTTGCGCTGGCCGTGTTCGGGATCGTTGGTTTTGCCTTGTTGCGCTTGTTTGAGTCTGGCCTGGATCAGCTGGAACGCAGCCAGCATCACACGCAGGCTGCCTTATTTGCGCAAAGCCTGTTTACCCGACTGCGCGCTCAGCCACCTGATTCGCTGGCCACACAGCAAGGTACATGGGCAGAGGGAAGCTACCGTTGGCAATTGCAACTCCAGCCTTATCGCCATGAGTCGAGAGCTGAGTCTACCCTGGTGACTGCAACACTGCGCGTGACCTGGCAGCCACAAGGTGTGTATCAGATCCGGACTATCCTACTGCTGTCAGGAGACACCTGATGCAAAGATATCCGATGGCCTCAGATTCAATCGCCGGCTTTACTCTGCTGGAGTTGATCGTGTCTCTGAGCGTGTTGGGTCTGTTGTGTGCTCTGGCATACGCTGCCGTGCCACTAGGGCTGCGCAGTTGGGAAACAGCGCAGGTACGCACACAACAATTGGACGATCTGCGCATCAGTTGGCGTTTTTTGCAACAGGTGCTGACTCAGGCAAAGCCTGTCTCTGACCCGGATGATCCATCCAGGCAAATTTTGTTCTACGGCAGTGCACAACAACTATCTTTTGTCTCTGCAATCCCCGGTGAGATCGGGCCAGCAGGTTTATCCCGGATAACGCTTCAGGCCAGGCCACCTCAGCTACAATTGCGCCTGCAATCATTAAAGAAAGACCAAGAGCCTGAATCTCAGCCTTACCGGACAGTGTTATCAGACGACCTGCAGAGTCTGGATATTGCGTATTTTGGCCGGCCGCAACAGCAGGCTGCATCATCCTGGCATACACAATGGTTATCCGGCAAACGGTTGCCCGAACTGGTGCGCATCCGTATCAGCACTAGCGCCCTGGGTGAGTGGCCAGCACTCTGGATTGCCCCGGAAGCAGCTGGCCATGTCCGTTAACCATCACCCGGCACCGGCTGCTGGTTTTGCCCTGATGCTGGTATTGTCGATCCTGATACTACTGGGGCTGCTCGGTGGCAGCTTCAGCCTGGCTGTGCGCCAGGAGATACAACAGACCGCCTGGCTGACGCAACAGACACGCCAAATAGCCGTTGCTCAGGCAGGGATCGCCTACGCCTTCTGGCATCTGGCGCATCCGGATGCAGCACAGCGTTGGCAGCCAGATGGTCAGCTGCATCATTTCAGTTGGGACGGACGCGAAATTACCCTGCGTATCCGCAGCGAACAGAGCAAAATCGACCTCAATCGTGCACCACGTGATTTGTTACACGGGTTATTACAGCAGGTGTTACCTACCCAACCTGCCGGGCAGTTAGCGGATGCGATACTGGATTGGCGGGATGCAGATCAGCTCACCCGTCAGGGTGCATCTGAGGCCAGCCAATATGCCCCTGCGATACCTGGCAACCGGCCTTTTTTCAGCGTGGCTGAATTAACCCGTGTTGCCGGGTTTACGGCTGAGCATGTTGCCACACTGACCCCTTTTGTTACGGTTCATGCCCGTCGTGGCCGTATTGATCCCCGGTCAGCTGAATTGCCAGTCATTGCTGCCTTACCTGGCCTGCTGCCTGGACAAGCTGAGCAGTTTGTGCAGCAGCGTGAATTCGCCCTGGCTAGCGGACGTCGGCTGGATTTTTCGCTACTAGCGCCAGCGCAACACTTGATCGAACCATCACCTCGCCACACACTGTTTGCTATGCAGATCCAGGTACCCTCTTTGGCAGGCCATGCCTATCAGACTGAGGTGGTGGTACAAAGATTGCGACATAGACCCGGTTATCAG
>JAHDCB010000044.1 GCA_020630035.1 Gammaproteobacteria bacterium | reverse complement strand
ATCACACACTCCTCTGCAGACGCCAATCACCCCCGCGCACTCAGCGCCGCCAACATAGCCACACCGTCTGATACCCCATCACACTGAATCTTCACCCGCCCCGCAGACACCCCCTATGTATTTAAATGAACTGAAGCAATTGCCAATCGAAAAATTACAAAAAATGGCACGCACCCTGCGTATTGAACAGGCAGGCCGATCGCTGAAACAAGAGCTGGTATTTGCCATTCTGAAGGCTCAGGCAAAGAGTGGCGAGGCCATCTATGGTGAAGGCGTAATGGAGGTACTACAGGATGGGTTCGGCTTTCTGCGGGCCGGAGACTCATCTTATCTGGCCGGGCCAGACGATTTATATGTCTCACCCAGCCAAATACGCCGTTTCGGTCTGCGCACCGGGGATACTGTATCCGGACAGATTCGCCCACCGAAAGATAATGAACGCTATTTCGCGATTCTGAAGGTAGATCGGGTCAACTATGAGGACCCTGAAACCACAAAAAACAAGATCTTATTTGAAAACTTTACCCCGCTGTTTGCGAATGTCCGTTACCAACTGGAAGTCGGTAACGGCAGTACCCAGGATCTGACCGGGCGCATCATTGACATTGTCGCACCAATCGGCAAAGGCCAGCGCGGCCTGATCGTTGCCCCGCCAAAGGCGGGTAAGACCATGTTATTGCAGAACATTGCCCAGGCAATTGCAACCAATCATCCGGACAGCCACCTGATCGTCCTGCTGATTGATGAACGACCAGAAGAAGTGACAGAGATGACCCGTTCCGTCAAGGGCGAGGTCATCTCATCCACCTTTGACGAAGCTGCGACCCGCCATATTCAGGTCGCCGAAATGGTGATTGAAAAGGCCAAGCGACTGGTCGAACACAATAAAGATGTGGTGATTCTATTAGATTCGATTACCCGTCTGGCTCGCGCTTACAATACCGTACAACCTTCGTCCGGCAAACTACTGACCGGTGGTGTCGACGCCAATGCATTACACAAACCAAAACGTTTTTTTGGTGCAGCCCGTAACCTGGAAGAAGGCGGCTCACTGACCATCATCGCCACAGCATTGATCGAAACTGGATCGCGCATGGATGATGTGATCTATGAAGAGTTTAAGGGCACCGGCAACATGGAAATACACCTGAATCGCCGGATTGCCGAAAAGCGCATCTTCCCGGCAATCCATGTCAACCATTCCGGTACCCGACGGGAAGAACTCCTGGTAGCGGAAGAAGAGCTGCAAAAATACTGGATTCTGCGCAAAATACTACATCCGATGGAAGAAGTCATCGCGATGGAATTCCTGCACGACAAGCTCAAAAAGACCCAGACCAACCAGGATTTTTTTGTCGCCATGAAAAAAACCTGAAGCCTGATGCATCAGGTGTATCCACAGACCGCCATGATTCTGGCCGCTGGTCGTGGCCAGCGAATGCAACCACTGACCGAGCACACCCCAAAGCCACTATTGCCAGTGGGTAACAAACCATTGATCACCTGGCAGATAGAGCGTATCGCAACTGCCGGCATCCGTCAGATCGTCATCAACCATGCCTGGCTGGGCGACCAGCTAATCCAGACACTTGGCGATGGTGCCCGCTGGGGTGTGCAGATCCGGTATTCGGCTGAACCACCCGAGACCGGGCTGGAAACCGGAGGTGGCATCCGCCAGGCACTACCGTTGCTCGGTGACCAGCCCTTCCTGGTGCTGAACGCAGACGTCTGGTGCGACCTGCCCCTGAACCAGCTCGGCCTGCCCGCCGGTGACCTGGCCCATCTGGTGCTGGTACCCAACCCGACCCACCATCCAGAAGGCGATTTCCATCTGGATCCCAGCGGACGTGTCACCAAGCAGACAAAACCCAGATACACCTACAGTGGTATCGGTGTCTATCATCCTGACTTATTCCATGACCTGCCAGCCGGCACCTACCCGTTAGCCCCGATCCTGCGCCAGACCATCACCACCGGCAAACTCTCAGGCCGTTGTTATACCGGCGACTGGTTTGACATCGGCACACCTCAGCGCCTGGCCACCTTACGTCAACACCCTGCTGTCAATTGATGCCACCATGGACGGGTATTCTGGCGACCCTCGGAGAAGCCCCTGACGGGTAACGCCGAAACGAATTTTATGTGCCCCAGCTATATACGCCACATCAATTTGAATCACACCCCACCATGACCCGACTGTTTTCGATCACTCTCCTTATCAGCAGCTTGCTCAACCCCTTGTTCGCCGCAACCACTATCCAGGAATACCACCTGGATAACGGGCTGCAGGTCATCGTCAAACCAGACCACCGCATGCCACTGGTGGTAGCACAAATCTGGTACAAGGTCGGCAGCAGTTATGAAGAAACCGGTACCACCGGCCTGTCGCATGTCCTGGAACACATGTTATTCAAGGGCACCAAAAATCAGGGGCCGGGTGACTATTCACGCCAGATAGCCGCACTCGGTGGCCGTGAAAATGCGTTTACCGGGCGCGATTACACCGCCTATTTTGCCACCCTAGCCGCCGAACACCTGGAGCAAATGCTGGCACTGGAAGCTGATCGCATGCAACACCTGGTGATGCAACCGGCCGAGTTTGCGAAAGAACTGGAAGTGGTCAAAGAAGAACGGCGACTGCGCACCGACGACAGCCCGACCGGACGCACCTACGAACAACTCCAGGCAGTCGCCTGGCGCGCCTCACCCTACCGCAACCCGGTGATCGGCTGGATGCAGGATCTGAACCAGATGACACTGCCAGATCTGCAGACCTGGTACCAACGCTGGTATGCACCGAACAATGCAGTGCTGGTCGTGGTCGGCGACGTCCGGCCAGCCGACATACTCGCCTTGGCAAAACAATATTTCGGCCCGATCCCCAACCGGGTTATCACCCCGCTGAAGCCACAACAGGAACCACAGCAACACGGCCTCACCCAGGTCGCGGTCAAGGCACCGGCGCAACAGCCTTATCTGATGATGGGCTACAAGGTGCCGGTAGTCGGCAAGGCACCAACAGACTGGGAACCCTACGCACTGGCAATCCTGACCAGCCTGCTGGATGGCGGAGAAAGTGCCCGTCTGCCCAGCGAGCTGATACGCAAACAACGCATCGCCGCCAGCATCAGTGTCAGCTATACCCCCTACAGCCGCCTGGAAAATCTGTTTCTGTTCAGCGGCACACCGACCGATGGACACAACTTAACAGATCTGCGACACGCCTTGTCCGAACAAATCCGGCAGCTACAGACCAACCTGCTGACACCGGCAGAACTTACCCGCGTGATTAACCAGGCCGTAGCGGCCAAAACCTATGAACAGGATTCATTATTCTACCAGGCAATGCAACTCGGCCTGCTGGCAACCATCGGGCTGGACTGGCAGCTCAGCACGACAGAGATTGACCAGCTACGCGCCATCACCCCGGAACAAGTCCGCAGTGTAGCCCAACGTTACCTGATACCAGACAACCTGACGATCGCCACCCTGGAGCCCACCCAACCCTGATGAGCACTGAGAGATTACGCAATATCGCGATCATCGCGCATGTTGACCACGGCAAAACTACCCTGGTTGACGAACTGCTGAAACAATCCGGCACACTCGGCGAACGCTTCGGCAATATAGAACGAGTGCTGGACTCAAACGACCAGGAAAAAGAGCGTGGTATCACCATCCTGGCCAAAAATACCGCCATTTGCTGGCAAGACTACCGCATCAACATCGTCGATACACCTGGCCATGCCGACTTTGGTGGTGAAGTCGAACGTGTCCTGTCAATGGTCGACTCCGTGCTGCTGCTGGTCGATGCCCAGGAAGGCCCGATGCCACAAACCCGGTTTGTCACCCAAAAGGCGTTTGCACACGGCCTGCGCCCCATCCTGGTCGTCAACAAGATCGACAAGCCCGGTGCCCGGCCAGACTGGGTCATCAACCAGGTCTTCGACCTGTTTGATCAACTCGGCGCCAGCGAACACCAGTTGGACTTTCCGATCATCTATGCCTCAGCCCTGCAAGGCTATGCCAGCACAGACGCCAACACCCGTCAGGGCGACCTGGTGCCACTATTTGATACCATTCTGCAACATTGCCCGGCGCCCATCGTAGACCCGACCGGACCTTTTCAGATGCAGATCTCAAACCTGGACTACAACAGCTATGTCGGCGCAATCGCTGTAGGCCGCATCACCCGTGGCAGTATCACACCCAACCAACCAGTCACTGTTGTACAACGCGATGGTACAACCTACCGAGGCAAAATCGGCATCGTGTATGGCTATCTGGGGCTGGAACGCCACCCGACGGAACAGGCACATGCCGGGGATATTATCGCCGTTACCGGACTCAGCGCACCGCAGGTATCCGACACATTATGTGACCCAGAACAAGTCCAGGCCCTCCCGGCCCTGACTGTAGACGAACCCACCGTCTGCATGACCTTCCAGGTCAACAACTCACCCTTCGCCGGACAATCCGGCCAATACCTGACCTCGCGTCAACTGAAAGAGCGACTGGAACGCGAACTGATCCACAATGTAGCATTACGGGTTAAACAAGGCACAGAACCGGAAAAATTCCAGGTTTCCGGGCGCGGTGAACTACACCTGGCTGTCCTGATAGAAACCATGCGGCGCGAAGGATTTGAACTAGCCGTCTCACGTCCTGAAGTGATCTTCCGCGAGATCGACGGCACCCGCTGCGAGCCATATGAACAGCTTACCGTGGATATTGAAACCCAGCACCAGGGCAACGTGATGGAAACCCTGGGTGCTCGTCAGGGCCAACTGCAAGATATGGTACCTGATGGACAAGGCCGCATCCGCCTGGACTACCTGATCCCGTCACGTGGACTGATGGGGCTGCAAACTGATTTCATGACCATGACCTCGGGTACTGGCCTGATCTACCACGTATTTGCGCATTATGCACCGGCCCGGCCCGGCCCGCTGGCGGCACGCACCAATGGCGTCCTGATTGCCAACGGCCAGGGCAAGGCACTCGCCTATGCGCTGTATAACCTGCAGGAGCGCGGTCGCCTGTATATTGCCCCCGGCGAAGCCGTATATGAAGGCCAGATCGTTGGGCTGCATGCCCGTCAGAATGACCTGGTAGTCAACCCACTAAAGGGCAAACAACTCACTAACATCCGTGCAGCCGGCAAAGATGAGTCGCTGATTTTAACGCCACCTGTTAAAATAACGCTTGAAATGGCGCTTGAGTTTATTCAGGACGATGAATTGGTGGAAATCACCCCCGACGCTATCCGCCTGCGCAAAAAATGGCTGTACGAGCATGAACGCAAAAAACAAGCACGTCATGTATAATAATTTGCTATCTGTTTAAGATTATTCTGGAAAGGCCCCGCCGCTTGCGGCGAGGACAACACAATCTGCTCATCTGTCCGCCCAAAAAATTATCTGCACTAAGAGGCCAACCAACCAGTGAATAAAAAAATACTCACACTGGTAACAGCAATTACTGCCTGTTCTGTATCCACTGCGTACGCAGTCGACATACGTCTGTTCGGGCATGTGCATGCTGACATCCAGGTAAATGCACCAGACAGCCACAGCACCGTTAATAACAACGGCTCCACCCTGGGCTTCAAGGTCTCCGCCGACTTTTCCGGATTCAAGGCGTATTTTAAACACGTGTTTCTGGTAGACGGTCTTGACGGCGACAGCCTGCTGAGTGAAAACGATGCATCCTACTTCCATCTGTATGGTGGCGACTTCTTCGGCTCACTCAGATTCGGACACCAGCTAACATCAGCGGGTGTTGCCTACAACTTCGTCGGTAACAACCATTTGCCTGACTCAACCGCTGATTTCGGTAACATCGGCTTCGCTGAATATAAAACCACCAAAACGCTGGTCTACCAGCTACCAGCTTATTCCGGCTTCACCCTCGCAATTGGTGCCAGTGCCAATGCCAACGGCGACGGCACAAACAAGTTACTTTCCAGCCCATCTATCGGTCTGATGTACGATGAAGGTCACGGACTGAAGCTGGGATTTGGCTACGAAATCATAGATGACCGCGCGCTGGGTGACATTGTCCAAAGTCTGAACGGTACTGATGCTGAAAACTTGAGCATCGACAACCCACCATCCAGCGACTCGAAGATGTTACAACTGGGTGGCAGCTACACATTTGACAATATCACCGTCGGCGCACAGTTTGAACAAACCAAAAACTTATTGCTTGCTGAGTCTGGTATTCCATCATTTTATGGCATTATCCCGCAGGACGGTGTAGACCGTACCTCATTCGGTGTATCCGGCAAAATGGCCTTCGGCCACAATAGTGCACTATCCGTTAATTTAGGTACTGAAAAAGTCAAAAAATTAATGGATGAAGCAAATAACCACTTTATCAGTATTGCACTAAATCACACAATTAACGAGCGCGTGAACACATATATTGCCTTCCGCAATAAGAACACTGATATGGCAAACATGCAAAAGATTATCGGTGACGACCAACAACAAATGATTAATAGTCTGATAGACCAGCGGGCTGTTGCCATCGGAATGCAATATCAATTCTGATTCTGCCAGAACAGCAAGACTCATAAAAGTGAGGATAACCCACTGCAGACTAAAGAATCAGCGGTGGTTGCAACGCTGAGTCATACAATTGTAAAATCAGCTCGTGATTTGGGGTCAGAATAAACTTTCCTCACATGTTCAGAAACTTCAACCAGCCATCTATATCAACAATACACATATTGACAACAATACTTTCTAATACATCATAACAATACCTTGCCGCCCATACGATATGATACTTGCGGCCCATATCGTATGCCCCCCGCGTTTATTAAACTTAAATTTTACGTAACTCGAACTATCCCACCACCTAATATAAGGAAACAACATGTACCCGAAACTTAGATGTTTTCGAAAATATATTTATGCTATTACGACCAGCTTGATTGCGTCACATGGCGTGTTTGCCGAAACCGACATTACGTTGCAGGCGCAAGATAGCGAAAAAGGTGAAAGAATTCTTGAGTATATTAAGGCCATTAGTACTGCCCCCACGCTCACTGGTTTTCCAAGCGTCCCCGGCATAGATAGCGCCACCACAGCGCCTGATGGCATAGTGTTTATATCCGCAGTACTTGGTGAACGTACCTCTTCTAATGGTGCACGTGTCGACAAGAAGGAAGATGGTAATCTGGCATTTGGAATCGGCCTTGGCGATGCCAATACCGGTATCTCAACTCAGTTGAGCGTAACTCTTACCAGTGTTCAGAACTTCGCATCATCCGGATATGCCAATCTGAAGTTTTCCAGATTAATATACTCCGGAGAAAATCCTATCTATGCCGCAGTTTCATTTGACCGCCTGGGCGGATGGGGCGACTCTTCGGTCCTTGATTCATCACAAACACTATCCGTTACCGGCTTCTCAGCATTTATTTCTGATGACAAAAAATATCCGTTTATGTGGACATTAGGCTATGGTTCAAATGTTAAAGATGGCGGTAGTGAAAAAGGTTTTCAGGCCGGTGTAGGCATGGGTATCTATAAAAACACATCTATCGGGCTATCGACTAATGGCGACCAGGTGAATGCTGGTGCATCATTCAACCTCCCTGATATCGAAGGCGCTAGTATTTCAGTTGGAGTTTCCGATGTATTCGATAACAGCGACGCCAGAAGTGCCTCTATAGGCGTCAACTATACTATTTCCACGCTTTAGGTAAAAAATAAAGGAGCAACTCACATGAAATCTATATTATATGCTGTAGCACTATCTTCTTTGATGTTCAATACGTCAGCTTTAGCTGGAGTCGACACAACAAATCCAAATCAGCCATCGGGCATTACCCTCACCTTTATAGCACCAGCAGCAGGCACCATAGCAACAGGCACGGTGCAAACACTGAATGGTCTCCTGGTAGCGACGACGACAGGCCCAGTCAACATCTCACCACCACAGGCATTAAGGATTTTAAGAGAGATCAATACATTGCTACCTGGGAAGATAACGCCAAGGATCCAGGAAATAAGAGTGGCTATAGAAAAGCTATTGGCCGAACGTGACGTATAACTGAAATCAAGTAGCCATTAAGGCCTCAATCTCTCCCACTGCCTTCGGTACCGCTGAACTGATCACTTCCGGCCCTTTCTTCCTGACTATCACGTCATCCTCGATTCGAATGCCGATACCCTGCCAGTCTGGCGGTACCCCTTTGCTACCCTGCGGAATATATAATCCAGGTTCGACTGTTAACACCATCCCGGCAGTCAATCTGCGCGGCTGCTGATCCACCTGATAGGCACCGACATCATGCACGTCCAATCCGAGCCAATGACTGGTACGATGCATGAAAAAACGCTGATATGTTTTTTTTTGCAACACCTGATTCAGGCTCCCCTGAATCAAACCCAGGCGCAATAAACCTTCTGCCAGCACCTGCACCGCCGCCTGGTGCGGCGCATCCCAG
The DNA here is from genome assembly GCA_020630035.1 of Gammaproteobacteria bacterium. Taxonomy (GTDB): domain Bacteria; phylum Pseudomonadota; class Gammaproteobacteria; order Chromatiales; family Chromatiaceae; genus JAHDBG01. The sequence continues at coordinate 2,900 of JAHDCB010000044.1, read as the reverse complement.
GACTGGTCCACCTGAACCTGTGCAATAGCGGCTTCTTGTGCCGCCAGCACAATGTCATACAATTGCCGCTGCGGCTCGCTGAAACGACCGTTCACCGGGAAGGTACGCGTAATATCAGCTGCATATCCATCCAGCTCACAACCTGCATCGACAAGTACCAGGTCTCCTTTCTGTATTAGTGCGTTATTTGCCACATAGTGCAACACACAAGCATGTTCACCAGCCGCTACTATCGACGGATAGGCCAATGCCTGTGCACCTTGTGATTGACATTGATACGCAAACAACGCTGCCAATTGATACTCATACATACCAGGCCGGCATTGTCGCATCAGCTCAATCTGTGCAGCAGCAGATATCTCCGCTGCACGACGCATTACCGCCAATTCAGCGGCATCTTTATGCAAGCGCATCGCATGCAGGTGAGTACTCAGCGCGAGCAGATCAAGTGCCGACTGGCTGCGCGATGACTGACGCACCTGGCCGACCCATTGCAACACACGCTGGTCAAATCCAGCATGCGTACCAAGATCATAAAACAACCGACCGGTTGCACTGAGTAGCTTTGGCAAATGCTGATCCAGCTCATGGTAAGGTAATGCCTGATCGACACCATATTCCGTCACAGCTGCAACTAACCCGGTACGCGGGCCTTCCCAGCGTTCTGCCTTGTCATCATTTTCGCGGCAGAACAACACCACTTCCCCGGCGGAGCGCCCCGGTACCAGCACCAGTACTGCCTCCGGCTCAGTGAAGCCAGTCAGATAATAAAAGTCGCTGTCCGGACGAAACGGAAAACAGGTATCTTTATTACGTACCTGTTCCGCCGCTGTCGGGATGACCGCGACACAATCATGGCCCAAGGCACGTAGCAATTGCGCACGCCTGTGCCGACAGGCCGACTGCATCAACATGTGACCGCCTGACGTTCCGTATACAAAGACCAGGCAGCGATACGCAGAAATTCTTCGATCTGCACCAGATCTTCGTGGACTGACTCATCCTGAGCGATGGTTCTGGTATCCAACTGCGCTATCTCATACACCTGCTGCAATAGCTCACGTCCATCTGCCGATAAACTGCTCTCCAATCCCTTTCCAGCAAAACCCAACCCGAACAAAAAGCCCTGTGCCCAGTCGCGCAATGCGATCACTATCGCTGCTGGTGCGGCCTCTGGCAGAAACAACTGCAAGGTTAAACCCGGATCAGCAATCTGTTGCGCCGCCGCCGCATAAACGGCATCCAGCAGCGTACGACACTCCTGTGCCAACAGGTCATCCTCTGCCAGTTCAGCATACAATTCTATCTGCCATAACCTCGCCGGATCTGATTGGCCACTGGCCAACAGGCCAAGCGCAATACCTTGCGCTTCAGCCGGTGAAAAAGCGAACTGGCAGCGCCGCATTGCCGCCTCACAGCTCGGATAACACATCGCTGCTGCCGACATCATATATGCCTTATGCCAACGGTAACGACTCTCCAAACACAGATGCAAAGCGCCGGGCAAATTCGTCCCGGGTGAAGGTATGGTTCTGCGGGCCCTGACTGGCCACCTTAATCGCTCCCATCAACGAGGCAATCCGGCCTGTGACTTCCCAATCCAGCTGGTGCATCAACCCATACAACAGGCCACCGCGATACGCATCCCCACAACCAGTCGGATCCACAACCTGAGTCACCGGTGCAGCTGGTATCTCCAGCTGCTCACCGTTGGTGTAAATCATCGAACCTGCACTACCCCGGGTCACAATCACTGCATCCACTTGTGCCGCCAGTTGTGACATCGTTTGTCCCGTGCGCTCTTCCATCAGTTTCGCTTCATAGTCGTTGAACGCTAACCAGGTGGCCTGTGCCACGAAGCGACGCAAGTCTTCCCCGTCAAACATCGGCATACCCTGGCCCGGATCAAAGATAAACGGAATATTCGCCGCTGCAAATTGAGCAGCATGTTCTATCATCCCCTGCCGGCCATTCGGCGACACCATACCGATCGTGGTCTGCGGATAATCCGCAATCTGATTCTGATGCGCTACATTCATCGCACCCGGATGAAATGCGGTAATCTGATTATCATCCTGATCTGTGGTAATGAAGGCTTGTGCAGTAAAGGCACCCGGTATTTCGCGCAGTCCGGCACGCGACACACCCTTGGCATCCATCCAGTCGGCATAAGGTGCAAAATCACTGCCAATCGTCGCCAGCGGAATGGCATCACCACCGAGTAAATGCAGGTTATAAGCAATATTGCCGGCACAGCCACCGAAATTACGGCGCATCTCCGGTACCAGGAAGGATACATTCAGAATATGGGTCTGGTTCGGCAGAATATGATTCTGGAACTTATCTTCAAACACCATAATCGTGTCGTAGGCCATAGAACCAGAAATCAATGCCGACATACTGCTATCCTCACAGAATAAAAATGTAAAAAGCCACACGAAGACGTGTGGCTTTTCAGAAAGACCCGAATACAGCGATTTGTGCTACGACATTTCAGCCAGAATACGGTCACGTAACAATTTTCCAGGCCGGAAACGAGGGGTATAACGTTCTTCAACCACCACATCTTCTCCGGTGCGCGGGTTACGACCATTCCTCACTGGCCGATGATGCAGCGCGAAGCTACCAAAGCCACGGATCTCAACCCGATCACCCGCTGCCAAGGCTGCACTCATATGCTCCAGTAGTTCCCGAACCGCAAGATCAACGTCCTCCGATGTGAGATTGTTCTGGGTCTGAGCGAGTCTTGCAATGAGTTCTGAGCGGGTCATCTATTGCTCCCGGAATACATCATCAGACGCTTCATGGTATGTAGCAGAACACAATATCGATGCATTGAATCACTGACAGCAATTCCCGCTGATATAAAAACCCCAATAAAAATAAGGCCTGTCAGGGTG
>JAHDCB010000043.1:6926-11581 GCA_020630035.1 Gammaproteobacteria bacterium | reverse complement strand
AACGAATTTTATGTGCCCCAGCTATTACGCCACATCAATTTGAATCACACCCTTTGTAGTGGTCAAGTATTTTCGTACCATTTGGAGAAGTGAGGGCTGGTTTACGCAGCAGATGACATAAAAACAGCAGCGAATCTTTATGTATGCCTGTTACACTGTGTTGTTATGCTGGTTTCTGTTGCATGCATGATGTTGTTAGCGGCACTCTCCAGTTCAGGGGCTGATCAACTGGTGTTGGTCTGGGTAAAGTATTGTTGGTAGGGTGAATATGAGTGAGATAGTGCCGGTTTCCGGATCAGTTCAGTTGGCTAGGATACACGATATTCTGGACTCAGGTGCACTGCGGGCTGCCGTGCGGCTGCTGGATAGTCTGGCACCAGCCGAGATTGCGCATGTGCTGGAGTCACTACCACCGACTCAGCGCGAGATCTTGTGGGGTCTGATTCGTGAAGATTGTGATGGTGCGGTGTTGTTGTCGGTTACGGATGAGGTGCGGGCTGAGCTGACCCGGGATATGAGCCTGGCCGCCTGGCTGGCGGCGTCAGACGATCTGGATCCGGACGATCTGGCGGAGCTGGTGCGCAAGATGCCGGATGCGGTCACCCGCCAGGTGATCAATGCGCTGGATGAGCAGCATCGCAAACGGTTAGAGACGGTGCTGGCGTATCCGGAAGATACTGCCGGTGGCCTGATGAATCCGGATACGGTCACGGTGCGCCCTGAGGTGACGTTGGATGTGGTGGCGCGTTATCTGCGGCGGCTGGGTGATAAGATGCCGGGCGATACAGATAAGCTGTTTGTGGTGAACCGGGATGATCATTATCTCGGTGTGTTGCCGTTATGGCGCCTGGTTAGTGGCAAGCTGGATCAGAGTGTGGCTGAGGTGATGAGCCTGGATATGACGCCATTACCGGTGACGATGGCCGCCTCCCGGGTGGCACACCGGTTTGAGGCGCACGATCTGTTGTCTGCTCCGGTGGTGGATGAGGCCGGTTGTCTGCTCGGTCGGATTACGATTGACGATGTGGTGGATATTATCCGGGAGGAAGGTGAGCATCAATTGCTGGGTCAGGTCGGTCTGTCTGAGTCGGAAGATATGTTTGCCCCGGTCTGGGCCAGTACCCGGCGGCGGGCAATCTGGCTGGGGGTGAATTTATTAACTGCGTTGCTGGCTTCGTGGGTGATCGGTCGGTTTGAGCTGGCATTATCGCAGATTGTCGCGCTCGCGGTGCTGATGCCGATTGTGGCGAGCATGGGCGGGATTGCTGGCAGCCAGACGTTGACGCTGGCAATCCGGGGGATTGCACTGGGTCAGTTGAGCGCAAAAAACATGCCGCATCTGATCTGGAAGGAGCTGGCGGTTGGTGTTGTGAATAGTCTGATTTGGGCGACGGTGGTCGCAGTGCTGGTTGCCCTGTGGTTTGCCAGTTGGAGCTTGGCGATATTGATTGGTGTGGCGATGACAATCAATCTGTTGTTTGCCGTCCTGTGTGGTGCCTTTCTGCCGTTGTTACTCGATCGACTGGGGATTGATCCAGCCCTGGCAGGTTCGGTTTTGCTGACGACGGTGACGGACGTGATCGGCTTTATGGCGTTTCTCGGGTTGGCAACCCTGTTTTTGTTATGACGGCTACTGCAGATTATCGCGCCCTGTGGCAGCGTCAGTTAGCCGCCGGGCTGGCGCAACTGAATTTGACTGCAGATGCTGCGCAACAAGCGGCCTGGCTGGATTATCTGGCCTTGTTGTGCCGCTGGAATCAGGCGTTTAATCTGACGGCGATTCGCGATCCGCAGCAGGTAGTGGCACGCCAGTTGCTGGATTGTCTGGCGATTCTGCCCGAGCTACAAGGGCCGCGTCTGTTGGATGTCGGTTCTGGTGCTGGTCTGCCAGGTATCCCGCTGGCGATTGCCCGGCCAGACTGGCACTGGGTGTTGTTGGATGCAAATGGTAAGAAGACGCGCTTTATCCGCCAGGCAATCACCCGGCTCGGTCTGACTAATGTGACGCCGGTACAGACGCGCCTGGAAGATTTTCAGCCGGATAGCGGATTTGATACGATCACTGCGCGAGCGTTTGCAGCCCCGCAACAGTTGGTGCCAGCGACGATGGCCTTGCGTACGCCCACCGGACGTTGGGTGCTGATGCTGGGGCGCTACCCATCGGCACAGGTAACAGACTGGTTGGATGCCTCAGCACATGATTATCGTATTGTACCGTTGGTGATTCCGGGTGAGCTGGGCGAGCGTCATGTATTAACTATATATTAAAAAGACTCGACCCTATACGTTGCCGCTACGCAGAGCAGTCTTGTTGTGATATTTGGTTACGTCGGGTCTTCTTATTCGCGTTCGTCTATCCAGGCCATTTGTATCGCCTCCAGAATTTTTTCACCGCAACGGTCGGTTGTACCAGTGAAGTCCGGTAAGGCGAGTACTTTTTGCATCAGGTCTACGAAATTGATCCGGGTCGGGTCTGTTTCCGGATGTGCCTCATCCAGGGCGATCGCAATTTCTGCCGTGTCTGTCCAGTTGAGTTGTGTCATGGTCAATGATTTTCGCTGGCGTGATTAAGGGTATATTTCGGAAGTTCGACCACCAGGTCTTCTGTGCCGACGATGGCCTGGCAGCTCAGGCGTGATTCGGCTTCCAGTCCCCAGGCCTTGTCCAGCAAGTCTTCTTCATCTTCGCTGGCTTCATGCAGCGAGTGGTAGCCTTCGCGTACAATCACATGGCAGGTTGTGCAGGCACATGATTTTTCGCAGGCATGTTCTATTTCTATACCTGCCTTTAATGCAGCATCGCACAGGCTGACGCCAGGCGTTGCCTGGATCGCAGCACCGTCCGGGCAGATGGTTTCGTGTGGTAGAAAGATGATCTGGGTCATGTCAGTGGATATCGTCGATAGATTGCCCGGCCAGAACCCGGTGTATGTTGGTATTCATGCGTCGTTCAACATAGAAGGTGCACGCCTGTTCCAATCTGGTGATGGCTGTTTTCAGTTCGTCAGCACTTTGTGTGTGCTCAGCCGTAGTTTGCAGGTCGGTTAATGCGGTTTCGATTTGTGTTCGTTCGGCAGCATTCAGTAGTTCGTCACCATCATCTGCAAGTGCCCCCTGCAGTGCATCCAGCACACGTTGTGCATTGATTTGTTGTTCAACCAGTTGCCGGGTTGCCATATCTTCGGCTGCGTGGTCAACAGAGTCTTGTAACAGTTGCGTGATGGTGGTTTCGCTGAGGCCGGATGAAGGTTTGATGGTGATCTCTGCCTGGATGCCACTGTCCTGTTCTTGTGCACTAACTTGTAGCAGCCCGTCTGCATCCACGCCAAACGTGACCTGGATGCGTGCTGCACCGGCGACGCGTGGTGGAATACCGCGTAGTTCAAAACGAGCGAGTGAGCGGCAGTCGCTCACCTGTTCACGTTCACCCTGTACGATATGTAGTGAGAGCGCGGTCTGCCCGTCTTTCGCGGTGGTAAAGGTCTGGGCACGTGCAATGGGTAGCGTGGTGTTACGCGGGATGATTTTTTCAACCAGCCCACCCATGGTTTCCAGGCCAAGTGAGAGCGGATTGACGTCTAATAATAAGATGTCTTGTCCGGTTGGATTGCCGATCAGGTTGTTGGCTTGTATTGCTGCACCGAGTGCGACCACCCGGTCCGGGTCGAGGTCAGTCAGGGGTGTGGTGCCGAAAAAATCAGCGACCTGCTGACGCACCCGTAAGGTGCGGGTTGAGCCGCCGACCAGTACCACCTGATTAATCGCCTGTCGGTCGTCAATCCCGGCGTCACACAATGCCTGGTGGCAGGTTTGCAGGGTTTGTCGGATTAGTGGGTCGATCAGGTCATTCAGTTGGTTGCGGTTCAGTGTGCCATGCCAGGCGCCTTCTGGCCAGGTAATTTGTATGGGCACGCTGGTATGTTCTGCCAAGGCTTCTTTCGCGGTGCGTGCCTGTTGCTGCAGATCGCGACGTAATGTGTTTGTCTGGCTTGACGTCAGGTCTGCTTGTTTGGATGCCCAGTCCGCGATTACCTGGTCAAAGTCGTCGCCACCGAGTGTGGTATTGCCACCGGTCGCGAGTACTTCAAAGATGCCATCTTGCAGGCGGAGTATGGAGATGTCGAAGGTGCCGCCACCCAGGTCATAGATGGCGTGTATCCCGGTTGCTGTTCGGTCCAGTCCGTAGGCGAGGGCAGCAGCGGTTGGTTCGTTCAGTAGTCTCAGAACTGGCAGCCCGGCCAGTCTGGCGGCATCTTTGGTCGCCTGGCGTTGGGCGTCATCAAAATAAGCCGGGACTGTGATAACAGCACCCTCTAACTGGCCACCAAGCGTTGTTTCAGCGCGTTGAACCAGGGATTTAAGGATTTCAGCACTGACTGCAACCGGGCTGACCGGACCAGCGATAGTGCGTAGCATCGGCATGGCATTATCTGAGTTGTCCAGTGTGTAGCCAATGTTGTGTTGTGCCAGTTGTTCGGCAGTATAGCCGATCAGTCGCTTGGCGGAGGCGATGGTATTTTGCGGATCTTGTGCAGCGGCGGCATGTGCGGCAGTGCCTACTACAGGCGCTTGTGTGGTGTAACGTACTACCGAGGGCAGCAGATGCTGACCCTGTTCATCTGGCAGGGTGTCCGGGATGCCATTGCGTATGGTGGC
>JAHDCB010000043.1:0-6826 GCA_020630035.1 Gammaproteobacteria bacterium | reverse complement strand
TCTTCTGTATATTCTTTGTTGCAGCGGTTGGATCCGGCTGTTGTGGTATATCAGCAAGCTGTTCACGCAATGTGATTTGTTCCATCAGGAAGGCACTGTTTGGTGTGTTGCCTGTGTCATTCGGGTTGATGCCTTGCAGGTTCAGCAGGTAGATTGATCGCTGGAGTGGGTCTTGCAGTATCTGGTAGGCCTCGTTGATCAGCATGGCGTGTTGTAATGCCAGCCGTTGTGCGGTCTCTATGGAGTGTGTATGGCGGTCAGGGTGGCTGGCTTTTTGCAGAATATGATAGCGTCGAGTCAGTTGGTCAGGATCTATACTAAAGCTGACTGGTAGTTGAAACAGCTCGAAATAGTTAGTTGCATCAGGCATAAGATGTTATGGCATATGTCCAGGGCTGTATTTACTCGTTAGCGTGCAGGGCTTGTATTTCAGCTAAGGGTAGTTTACAAATTTTTGCAATTTCCTGATCATCCAGTTTGCCGATCAGTTGTATAGCAGTTTGTTGCATGCTTTGCTTTATTCCGGTTTCGATGCCTTTTTCCATACCTCTTTCCATACCCCTTTCCAATACATACTGATAAGAGGGTAATTCTTCAATATTAAAATCGGTCAGCATCTGTCTGGTCTCCTGAATTGTTGCGCTCAGGTTGCGGTTTTTGCCTAATACCTCAAGCATATGATAGTAGCGGCGAAAATCTGTTTCATTGTCCCGGGTTAGTTCGTATAGCCGCCGGATAATATATTCGATGATATCTTCAGCGGGCTTTTCCTTAAAATCACACAGTATGGCGAGTACTAACGCATCCGGGGTGTCTTCACCAAGTAATAATGCGCAATCAATAGTGCGCATATCAATAACCTGGTATCGATAGTCAAGCGTGGCGATGCCGTCTGGCATGGTTAGCTTTTTTTCGCCGATATAAACCAGGTATTGTTGCAGCGGTTCATCTGACCAGCGTAGCCGGATGTCGGTGTAATAACGCAGCATGCGCAACGGCATCTGCGGATGATTGTCGTTCTGGATTTCCAGGTGCAGCAGGCAGGTTGAACGATCTGTGGCTGATTGTATGCGTACCAGAATATCAGCGCGTCGATCTTCTACCCGATAATATTCAGTGCTGAGTAGTTCAATCTGGCCCGGTACGATATCGATTTTCAGGAGTTGTGTAATGAGGCAGGTGGCCAGCCGCTCTATCAGCGATTTGCTGATAACGTCTTTGTCTGCCACGTCGGAGTTCTCCTGATAAGTCGTTCAGACGGTAAAGCTTTCACCACAGCCGCATTCGTCTTTGACGTTCGGGTTATTGAAGGTGAAGCCTTCGTTGAGTCCGTTTTTGGCATAGTCCAGCTCGGTGCCGGTGAGGTACACCAGGCTTTTGCGGTCTATGATGACCTTGACATCGCGGTCTTCAAAGACGGCATCATCCGGGTTGAGGGTGTCGACGAACTCCAGTACGTAGGCGAGTCCGGAGCAACCGGTTGTTTTAACGCCAAGCCTGACACCGATACCATGCCCACGTTTCTGTAAAAAGGTTTGCACCCGGTCAGCAGCAGTGTCACTCAGAGTGATGGACATCGTCAGCCTGTTTGTTTTGCAGGTCGGTGATTGCGGCCTTGATAGCATCTTCAGCTAATACTGAGCAATGAATTTTGACAGGGGGCAGGGCTAGCTCTTCGACGATCTCGGTATTTTTAATAGCCTGGGCCTGTTCCAGTGTTTTGCCCTTGACCCATTCAGTCAGCAGTGAGCTGGATGCGATAGCGGAGCCGCAGCCATAGGTCTTGAAGCGTGCGTCTTCTATGACACCTTGTTGGTCTACCTGAATCTGGAGCCGCATCACGTCGCCACAGGCGGGTGCACCGACCATACCGGTGCCGACATTGGCGGCGTCTGTATCCAGGGTGCCGACGTTGCGCGGATTTTCGTAATGATCCAGCACTTGTTTGCTGTAAGCCATGAGTTTTCTCCTTAGAACCTGTTTATGATCCAGTAAAAAGTACGGTATGTAAGCGATATAGTGGGCATTTTGAGTCTGTTTTTTGCTAAATATGGCATTATGCATCAGATCGTAAACAGATTCTTAGGGTCTGAAGTGATGCACGGTTAGTGTGCTGCCCACTGGACACTTTTCAGATCAATACCTGCTTTATACATATCCCACAAGGGACTGAGTTCACGCAGGCGTTGCACCTGGGTATGTATTTGTTGCAGGACGTCATCTACGTCGGCTTCTGTGGTGAAGCGTCCCAGGGTGAATCGAATGGAGCTGTGTGCCAGTTCGTCATCGCGTCCCAGTGCTCGTAAGACGTAGCTTGGTTCCAGGCTGGCAGAGGTACAGGCGCTGCCGGAAGACACAGCCATACCCTTCAGCGCCATCATCAGGCTCTCGCCTTCGACGTAGTTGAAGCTGATGTTCAGGTTGCCGGCAATCCGTTGTTGCAGGTCACCATTGACGTACACTTCTTCCAGGTCTTTCAGGCCGTGGTATAGCTTGTCGCGCAAGGTTTGCAGGCGTTTGTTTTCTTCTACCATCTCTGCCTTTGCCAGGTGGAATGCCTCACCCATGCCGACGATTTGATGGGTGGCCAGGGTGCCGGAGCGCATGCCACGTTCATGCCCGCCACCATGTATCTGGGCTTCAATGCGTACCCGGGGTTTGCGGCGTACATAGAGTGCGCCGATGCCCTTCGGACCATATACCTTATGGGCGCTCAGGCTCATCAGATCGACCGGTGTTTTTTGCAGGTCAACTTCGATTTTACCCGGACTTTGCGCGGCATCTACATGGAATAAGACCCGATGTTCGCGACACAGTGCACCGAGGGTATCAATGTCCTGGATCACGCCGATTTCGTTATTGACGTGCATCACTGAGGCCAGAACCGTATCTTCACGGAGTGCAGCACGGAAGGTTTCCGTATCTATCAGGCCACTTGGCTGTACATCCAGGTAGGTGACTTCGTAGCCTTCGCGTTCCAGTTGGCGGCAGGTATCCAGCACGGCCTTGTGCTCGGTTTTTACCGTAACGATATGTCGGCCTTTTTTCTGGTGGAAGTGTGCGGCACCTTTAATTGCCAGGTTATTCGACTCTGTTGCACCAGATGTCCAGACGATTTCTTTGCTGTTAGCATTCAGCAGAGCGGCGACCTGTTCACGTGCCTGGTCAACGCGTTGTTCAGCGTTCCAGCCAAAGGCATGTGAACGCGAGGCCGGGTTACCGAAATCGCCATCCAGCGTGAGACATTCGCACATTTTTTCCGCCACCCGTGGGTCTATCGGTGTGGTGGCAGAATAGTCAAGGTAAACAGGCAGTTTCATATTGTCCATTGTCATCTCAGAGTGTGTAGAGAACACTTATGGCTTAACGGTACTGAGGCCGAGGATTTCCCAGTCCTGCATGCCGCCTCGATACCATTTGATCTTATGTGCCGGATAACCGAAACGCAGCAGATTTTTGATATTGTTGGGTGATTGTCCGCACCACATGCCGTTGCAGAATAACACCAGTGTTTTTGCCTGACTGAAATCCCATAAGCCTTCGACTTCGCGTGCTCCGAACTCATTGCTGAGGATTTCACTGATAGTGAATGGATCCGCACTCGGACTGAGTTTTGTCCAGGGGATATTTTTTGCACCTGGAATGGTGCCGCGTTTTACCCAGTCAGGAGTCCGCGAATCCACCACCAGAACGCTGGTGTTGCCTGACATCATCTGTTGCAGGTATTGAATAACTTCAACTTCGCCGATGGTATCCACACCGGGCGCAAGTGTGGCAGGCTGAATACAGAAGGGAGGGCAGGGCCGGGATGTTTTGGCAAATGCCGGATTGACCGTGTTTTTGGTGTTCTGATCACGTTGGATGAGAATTTTTTTACCAGCTAATGTACCTTCAACCTTGGGCAGGTCTGGTGTGATGCCTACTTTATCGGCAAATACAGCATGGGGCATCCCGAAACTGAGTGCCAGGAACAACCCGCTGATAAGACTTGTTTTTTGTATCATACTCATGGTTGATGTCTCCGGTAAAAATATGGCATGGTGTTAATCGCAGTCGGGTTCATCATCTTCCTCCTCCTCTGCTTCCGTTGCATCATTTGTTGCATAAGCAGGAGATTTCTGCGTTTCAGGTACCACGGCGGCCATCTCTTGTGGCGTGGGTAGTACTGTGCCCGGGTATGCCTGCGTTAATGGTAGAATAAGACAGATTGCTAACAGGTAATGCATGTCAGATGTCCTCAATCAGAGCTGAATTGCACGACATTGACCATAATTGCATGCCATTGTTCTGGATGATGTGATGGAATTCTGGCAGATCGGATTGCTGGCACTGGTAGGTATTGTGGCCGGTTGGTTAAATGTTATCGCTGGTGGTGGTTCACTGCTGACGGTGCCGATTATGCTGTTTATAGGGATTCCGGGCGCGGTCGCGAATGGTACCAATCGGGTCGCTATTCTGGCACAGAATGTGGTAGCGGTCGGGACTTTTTTTCAGCGCGGTGTTTCAGATGTCCGGTTGAGTCTGAGCCTTGCTGCTGCCGCTGCGGTGGGTGCTATTGCCGGAGCGCATGTCGGCTTGCAACTGACGGATGTCTGGTTTAACCGCATTTTGGCTGCGGTGATGGTTGTGGTGATGATCATCATGGCGACTGATGGGTTACATAAGCATCGACAGGCAGGTGGTGCACATCCGCAACGATTGTTGCTGGGTCATATTCTGATGGTCGGTGCCGGCTTCTGGGGCGGTTTGATGCACATTGGGGTCGGCTTTATTCTGATGCCGATTCTGCATCGGGTGATGGGTTTGAACCTGGTGCTGACCAATATGCACAAGGTTTTTGTGGTGCTGGTGTATATTCCGATAACCTTGTGGGTATTCGCAGCTCATCTGGAATTATTATGGTGGACCGGATTAGGCCTGGGCATTGGCAATGCACTGGGTGGGTGGCTGGGCGCAAAAACCGTCATTAACCAGGGTGAGGCCTGGATTCGGCGGATTATGTTTGCTGCACTCAGCGTGTTCATCGTTAAATTATTGTTTTTTTCCTGAATCCTGATGGATAAGAGTGGTTATGGCTCAGGCGGAAGTTAAGGTCGGGGTAGTCGGGGGTTCCGGCTATACTGGCATAGAATTATTGCGTTTATTATTGCGTCACCCGATGGTCAGTCTGCATGCGGTAACGTCTCGCCAGGAGGCAGGTCAGGCCGTATCGGCACAATATGGTAATCTCCTGGGGCAGGTTGATCTGACCTTTGTGGAGCCGGATCTGGCGACACTCTCTGCGTGTGATCTGGTGTTCTTTGCGACCCCGAATGGTGTTGCGATGCGACTGGTACCCGATTTATTGGCGGCAGGTGTGCGGGTGATTGACCTGGCTGCTGATTTCCGGCTACGCGATCCGGCAGTATGGGAACAATGGTATGGCATGTCACACGCGTGTCCGGAATTGCTGGCGGAGGCAGTGTACGGCCTGCCAGAGCTGTATCGGTCAGCGATTCAGCAGGCACGACTGGTGGCTAATCCCGGATGCTATCCCACAGCGGTGAGTCTGGCATTATTGCCTCTGGTGACGCAGGGCACGGTTGATCTGCAGCGAGTGATTGCTGATTGTAAGTCTGGTGTGAGTGGCGCAGGGCGCAGTGCCAATGTGAATCTGCTGATGGGTGAGGTTGGTGAGAGCTTTAAGGCCTACGGTGTGTCCGGCCATCGCCATCTGCCGGAGATCAGTCAGACATTGGGCGCGGTGAGTGGTGCAGAGGTACAGTTGACATTTATCCCTCACCTGGTGCCGATGGTGCGCGGGATTCACGCGACGGTCTATGCCCCATTATCCGCCGCTATAGAAGACTTGCAGGCAGTCTTTACTGAGTATTATGCGGCTGAGCCATTTGTGCAGGTTCTGCCACCGGGTGGTCACCCGGAGACACGTTGTGTGCGTGGTGCCAACCAATGTCATATTGCCGTGCAACAGCCGCACCCGGCTGGTCCGGTGGTGATTTTGTCGGTGATTGATAATCTGGTAAAAGGTGCTGCGGGGCAGGCAGTGCAGAATATGAATCTGATGTTGGGCCTGCCGGAAGAGACAGGTCTGCAACAGGTTGCCTTATTACCCTGAAGGATAAAGGCATGAAACAAGGTACTGTACCCACTCCGCGCATTGTTCAGCCGGGGCGGGATCATCAGGCGATCAAATGGCTGGTCTTATGTGTCTTATGCGCTGTGACCGCTGGGGTCTGGTGGCCGCAGAGACATCTGATATGGTCGGATGTCGAACCGCCATCTGCCGTGGTCCCGTTAGCCCGTTGGCAGGCGGTACAGGAGCAGATGCAGACACTACAAACTGAGCGCGATGATTTGCGGTTACAGTTGATTACCGCGCAGCGTACTCATCAAGTGGACCAGTCGGCAATTGCCGCAGCTCAGCAGGAACTCCTGATATTACAGGATGAGCGCGCAGTATTAAGGCGTGAACTGGAATTTCTGAAGACACTGGTTTCAGGTGATGTGACAGTCTTACAATTGCTGGATCTGAAGGTCTGGCCGGTAACGGCAGATGTATCGACTTATGGTTATAGCCTGACGGTGTCTAAGCGGGCGAAAAGCCGTACCAGGGTGCGTGGTACGCTGGAAATCAGTGTGTCAGGTCAGCAGAATGGTCAACTGGTCACACTGACTATGGCAGATCTGAAGGTTGCCCCGAAGACATTGTTGATGAGTTTTACGCAGTTTCAGACCTTCAGTGGTGAGTTTGTGTTACCGGATGATTTTGTTCCGGAGCTGATCGCGGTGGCGGTGAAGCCCAGAAGTAAACAATTCAGGCAGTATC
>JAHDCB010000211.1 GCA_020630035.1 Gammaproteobacteria bacterium | reverse complement strand
AGACCGGGTACTGGCACTGGCAGCCGCAGCGGAAGCCCGTCAGACGCATCCAATTGCACAGGCCATTCTGACTGCTGCTGATGCACAAGCACTGGATTTACCTACTGTGGCGCCAGTAAATTATGCACTGGGTCTGGGGCTGAAGGTACGTCTGCTATCAGATAAGCATGTTACACAGAGTGAGCATGACCCGTTGGTTCGAGTTGGTAGTGATCGCTTTATGTCAGCGGAAGGCATTGTGTTACCGGAAGAGGTCGTGACGCTGATACAAACCTGCCAACAGAATGGTCACTCGCTAGTGATGGTTGCCGTCGATGATAGTCTGGTGGGGTGTATTGAGTTACAACCCACGGTGCGTCCGGAGGTACCACAAGTCATTCAGACATTGCGGGCACAGGGGCTACGACTGTATATCGTTTCAGGTGATCAGGAAGCACCGACACGTCATTTGGCACAGCAGCTGGGTATGGAATACATGGCCAATACGCTGCCAGGAGAAAAAGCAGACCGGGTCAGCGCATTACAACAGGTTGGGCACCGGGTCTGTTTTATCGGGGATGGCATCAATGATGCAGTTGCGATGCGTCAGGCTGATGTGTCAATCTCATTACAAGGTGCGACCACTGCTGCGACCGATACTGCTCAGATTATTCTGATGGAAGGTAACCTGCATGCGTTGTGTTCTCTTTTACAGTTAGCAACAGCTTTTGAATGCAATCTGGCTTATAACTTCCGATTCACTGCCGGGGTCAGTCTGGCAGCAACCGCAGGTATTTTATGTGCAGGCTTTACCTTTGCTGCAACTGAGCTATTTTTTTCTGTTTCATTAATCGGTGGATTGGCAATTGCCATGCAGCCATTACTCAACAATCGTAAACGATATCTTCATCAGGAGTAGAGAGTACGTGAATACCCCGGACCCCGTACAGACTCAGTCACACGAATACTATGCCAGAAACGCTGACCTTTATGCGAAGGTTATCTATGATTTCTATGATGATGTGTACACAGATATCTCACATCCCGGATTTACTAATGATCGGGATCTGATTCGTATGGTACAGAGCTTGGTGCCGAAGGGTGCGCGTGGACTGGATGCCGGTTGTGGTGCCGGCGCACGGGATGTATTCAGTTATTATCAGGCCGGTTACGATATTTTCGGTGTGGATGCTGTAGCTGAGAATATCGCGGTGGCAAAACGGGAACACCCTGAAATTGCAGACTGTGTCACGGTTTCTGATCTGACCGCACCCTTAAATTTTGCGGATAACTATTTTGATTTTGTGACCTGCAATACAGTGATACAACATATCAATCCGAACCTGGTGATACAGCATGTCTTGCCAGAGTTTACCCGGGTGCTGAAAAAAGGTGGTATTCTGCAATTGATGTTCAAATCCGGCCAGGGCACGTTACAACATTATGATGATGTGTTTAAGGCAGATCGCACATTTTATCTGTATGATCCGGGTGAACTGCTGGCGGCGCTGCAACCACAGGGCTTTGTCCTGATTGAGGAGCAGCCGGACATGGAGCATGCGCCTCTGTTAGGTGGAATGGTTTATTTTACGGATCCGCGATCCATCCGGAATTGCGCCTTCTGGACACAAAAAATCTGAACGATGATGAGGACAGAATGAAGCTGTTACCAGCAGTTTGTGTACAGGATTTATTCGCAGTACAAGTAAAGTGTAGTGGTCAAATATTTTCGTACCATTTGAAGAGGTGAGAAATGGCTTAGACATTATTAGACCACTACAGGTATCCTGACGATTTATGACAAGGTATTTGAAGCTGAGCGTACTTTTCATTTATATCGCCCACCTGAACTCTTGTCTGTACTACGGCAGTATGATT
>JAHDCB010000210.1 GCA_020630035.1 Gammaproteobacteria bacterium | reverse complement strand
TTAGGGTCAGGGTAACTTACCCCTTCGTGTGGTACGAGATTATTAGACCACTACATATCGGCATGATAGCCTGCACAAAACTGGGCCATTTCAAATGCACCAATGGCAATACCGTCCAGGTTTTCTTTATTTTTGGATAAGCCACCATAAGACAGATTCAGGGTAAACTCACCGTTGGTTTTTTGTGCCACCAGCTCGGCTAGTTTTTCAACATGCTCGGTAAAGGCTCGCGGTTTACCCCATAAAGATACATTCCATTGTTCTGCAAAGGCTGCACCGGCCAGGATCATCGACAAGACAGCGACGATACCTGTGTTCAATTTTTTTGATAACACTTTAATCTCCTGATTAGACTCTGAAGGGCCATATGCCACGCTTAACTAAAATCTATACGCGCACCGGGGATCATGGTACCACCGGACTCGCGAATGGCAAACGGGTCGACAAAGACCATCCCCGCATCCAGGCGCTGGGCGATCTGGACGAACTGAACAGCCTGATCGGCGTGTTGCGATCTGCCTGCCCCGAATCAGCATCCCTGGACGCCCAACTTGCGATAATCCAGCATCGGTTATTTGATCTGGGCGGAGAACTCGCAATACCAGACCAGACACTGGCGACAGACCAGTGGGCCATCACCCTGGAACACTGGATCGACACCCTGAACGCCGACCTGCCACATCTGAAAGAGTTTATCTTGCCTGCCGGTACCCAAGCCGCTGCACACTGCCATCATGCACGTAGTGTATGTCGCCGGGCAGAACGTAGTGTCTGGCAACTCTCCCGGAACGAACCAGTCAACCCACACAGTCTGCGCTATCTGAACCGCTTATCAGATGTGTTATTCGTGATGGCACGCGTACTGGCACGACAGGATGGCGCCCATGAAGTCACCTGGCAACCTGATATGACTGGCTGACCGCCGCATTCCCGGATCACTGAATTATGTCTACCACTGTCCACAAAACGGCCATAGTCCCGTATACAAATCAGGCGATGTTTGATCTGGTACGTGATATCAACCAGTATGCTGAATTTTTACCCTGGTGCAGCCAGGCTAAGGTGTTGCAGCAAACAGCACACGAAGTCATCGGCCAGATCGAAATTAACCACCTCGGCTTCCGCCAGGCATTCAGCACGCGCAATCAGCTCAACCCCCCGCAGCATATGTCACTTGAGCTGCAAGAAGGTCCGTTTAAAACATTTCATGGTGACTGGCAATTCCAGTCACTTGATCAGACAGCGTGCAAGGTCAGCCTGACGCTTGAATTTACCTTTGCTAATTTTCTGATGCAAGCCGCGTTCGGCAAAACATTTGAACAGATCGCAAATACCCTGGTTGACAGCTTTTGCCAACGTGCACAGGATATCTATGGCCCATGAGGCACACATCATGGTTGAAGTCGCCTATGCCAGACCAGATCAGCAACAGATTATTGAGCTGCAAGTACTGCCCGGGTGCACCATACAGGATGCGATTGAACAATCCGGCATACTGCAACAATATCCGGAAATCCGCTTAGATCACAACAAGGTTGGCATCTTCGGCAAATTAAATTCACTACAAACCAGCCTGCATGCAGGTGACCGGGTAGAGATCTATCGCCCGCTACTGGCGGATCCAAAGGCAGCCCGTAAAAAGCGTGCGGCTAAAAGCAAGAAAACTACGTGAATCTCCAAATAAATCAAGTATCAATCTGAAATTACGCATAAATCACTTTATAGTATCAACGTTACCCGGCAGGCTCTCCAAGGTACACCTCATTGCACCTTGTCAGTACAAAAAATGACCCAAAATCATTGCCATTCAGCTGCTTGAGAAGGCTCCCTGATAATCTGATGCTGTGTTGTAGACTGTAGTGGTCTAATAATCTCGTACCACACGAAGGGGTAAGTTACCCTGACCC
>JAHDCB010000042.1:2743-12167 GCA_020630035.1 Gammaproteobacteria bacterium | reverse complement strand
GCGTAAACCAGCTCTCACCCCCTCAAGTGGTACGAAAATACTTGACCACTACAATGATAAACACGACCGGTGTATCACTTAGTGCTTCCTGGATACGACAGATAGAATAACGTGGGTACATAATATAGGTCTGATCAGATAAAAAATAACCGTCTGATCGTTATTCTGCGACCGTCTGATCGTGATTATATTGGTTTTTATCTGCGTATTATAGTTCGCGCGTGGCTGCAAAACGGATATCTGGCCAGCGTTCTTCCGTCAGGGAAAGGTTGACCCGGCTACTGGCCAGATACACCAGTTGGCCATCTCCGTCTTCAGCCAGGTGGCTGTGTGCCTTGATGCGGAATTGTTTCAGCAGAGCTGGATCTTCACAATGTACCCAGCGTGCCAGTTGTACCGCTGTGGGTTCAACGATGGCATCCACACCATATTCACCCTGTAACCGATGTGCTGCCACATCAAATTGCAGCACACCGACGGCGCCGAGAATGATGTCGTTGTTACGTAATGGGCGAAATACCTGTGTGGCACCTTCTTCGCACAGTTGCGTGACGCCTCTGTGGAGTTGTTTCAGGCGCAGTGGGTCTTTCAGTACCACGCGTCGGAATAGTTCCGGTGCAAAATAAGGCACACCGGTATATTTCAACATTTCGCCCTGGGTGAAGGTATCGCCGATGCGAATGGTGCCGTGGTTATGCAGGCCGATGATATCGCCTGGCCAGGCGGTGTCGGCAGTATTCCGCTTATCAGCTTGAAAGGTGATGGCATTGTTTATCAGGACTGATTTGCCGGTACGGACCTGATGGAGTTTCATGCCTTTCTGATAATGGCCGGAACTGACGCGTAGAAAGGCGACCCGGTCCCGGTGTGCTGGATCCATGTTGGCCTGGATCTTGAATACAAAGCCACTGAAGGTGTTTTCCGCAGGATTTACTGTACGCTGCATCGCTGCGCGTGGTTGCGGTGGTGGCGCATAGTCAGCAAACGCATCCAGCAGTTCGGCAACGCCGAAGTTGTTGATTGCCGAGCCGAAGAAGACTGGTGTTAGTGTGCCCTGGTGATAGGCTTCCGGGTCGAATGTATGGCTGGCACCGCGTACCAGTTCGACTTCGTCGCGTAATTCGTCGGCCAGATCGCCCAGGAGGGTGTCCAGGCGTGGGTTGTTCAGGCCTTGTATTTTTTCACCGGCTTGTTTTTTGCCACCGTGTTCCGGGTCGTACAGATGTACGGTTTCATCTCGCAGATCCAGCACGCCTTTCAGGCGCTTGCCCATGCCGATCGGCCAGGTGATGGGTGCACACCGGATGTTCAGTACTGATTCGACTTCGTCCAGCAGGTCAATCGGGTCGCGCCCCTCGCGATCCAGTTTGTTGATAAACGTCAGGATGGGCGTATCACGCAGTCGACAGACTTCCATCAGTTTGATGGTGCGCTCTTCAACGCCCTTTGCGACATCAATCACCATCAGGGCGGAGTCTACTGCGGTCAGGGTACGGTAGGTGTCCTCGGAAAAGTCTGCATGGCCGGGGGTATCGAGTAGGTTCATCACCCGGTCCTGATAGGCAAATTGCATCACGGATGAGGTGACTGAGATGCCGCGCTGTTTTTCCAGTTCCATCCAGTCGGAAGTGGCATGGCGGGCGGCCTTGCGGCCTTTGACGGTGCCGGCCAGTTGAATAGCGCCACCGAACAGTAGCAGCTTTTCGGTCAGGGTCGTTTTGCCGGCGTCCGGGTGTGAAATGATCGCAAAGGTGCGGCGTCGGTTGGTTTCTGCTGAGGCTGTAGGGAGGTTGGTCATGTTGTCTGGTCTGCGTTGCCGGATCGTCGGTAGCGGGTGTCCGTTGCGGCGATCAGGCCGCCGAGGGCCATTAGTACAGCTCCCCACCAGATCCAGCGGATAAAGGGCTTGTGATACAGGCGCACACCCCAGGCATGGCCTGCCAGTGGTTCGCCCAGTGCGACAAATAAGTCACGGGTCAGTCCGGAGTCAATGGCGGCTTCGGTCATTGGCATCTTCTGCACAGTGTAGACGCGCTTTTCGGGAAACATATGCAGGGTATTGCCAGCCGGTGTCTGTACGCTGATTCGGCCACGGTCTGCCCGATAATTAGGGCCACGATGTGATGTCACTCCGTTGAAGGTGAAGGTATAACCTGCCAGTGTATAGGTGTCGCCGGGCGCCAGGCGCAGGTCTTTTTCAGTGGAGTAGGTGGTTGTGAGTGTGACCCCGATGATAAATACCATGATGCCCAGGTGACCCAGGTTCATGCCCCAGTAGCCGCGTGGTAGCTGGCGCCAGTCAGCGGTATTACGCAGGCGTTGATATAGCCCACTGACAGTGGATGTGCCGACCCAGCAGGCCAGCACCAGACCGAGTAGTGCGGTCCAGGCCCAGGTTGGGGTGAGCACCCAGGCCCAGAGGGTTGCCAGTAACAAGGTGGACACCAGCGGTAGACGTAGCACGGTACCGAGTCGTGCTGTTATGTCGCTGTGCCAGCGCAGATGTGGCCCGATACCGAGCAGCAGAATCAGAGGCAGCATCAGCAGGCTGAACATCCGGTCGAAATATGGACGCCCGACTGAGATCTTGCCAAGTTGCAGTGCGTCACTCAGCAGTGGATACAGGGTGCCGAGCAGAATCATTGCTGCCGCAACCAGCAAGAGGACGTTATTCAGTAGCAAGCCAGTCTCGCGTGAGACCGGGGTAAATAAGACCTGGCTTCTGATTGTTTGTGCACGCAGTGCATACAGCAATAATGAACCGCCAACCACAGCGACCAGGAAGGTAAGGATAAAGATGCCGCGTTCCGGGTCTGAAGCAAATGCATGCACTGAGGTCAGAATGCCGGAGCGCACCAGAAAGGTACCGAGCAGACTCAGTGAAAAGGCACAGATGGCGAGCAATAATGTCCAGGCCTTGAAGCTGCCGCGCTTGTCAGTCACGGCAAGTGAGTGCATCAGGGCAGTGCCGACCAGCCAGGGCATAAAGGATGCATTTTCGACCGGATCCCAGAACCACCAGCCACCCCAGCCTAACTCATAGTAGGCCCACCAACTGCCCAGGGTGATGCCGAGTGTCAGACAGACCCACGCCAGATGTACCCAGGGCCGCATCCAGCGTGCCCAGTCTGAATTGAATTGCCCGCTGAGCATCGCAGCGATGGCAAAGGCAAATGGGACAGCAAAGCCAACATATCCCAGGTATAGCATCGGCGGATGAAAAATAAGCCCCGGGTCTTGTAATAAGGGATTCAGGTCGCGACCTTCGATGGCTGCTGGCACCAGCCGGGCAAATGGATTGGAGGTAAGCAGCATGAAGGCGAGGAAGCCAACGCTGATCAGGCCCAGGATACTCAGGATACGCGCTAGCATCAGGGCCGGAATACAGCGGCTGAAGCGGCTGACGGCACTGGTCCAGAGTGCCAGAATCAGTGCCCAGAGTAGCAGAGAGCCCTCGTGTGCACCCCAGACCGCTGAGATCAGATAGGGTGTGGGCAGTTGGGTGTTCGCATTATGCGCGACATACGCGACAGAAAAGTCATGGTTGAGAAAGCTGGTAGTCAGTAGTCCGAAGGCACCGAGCAACGCGAGGGTGTGCAGGTGACTGAGCGGACGCGCCAGTGCAGTCCAGAGCGGAATATTGCGTTGTGCGCCAAGCAGCGGCAGGGTGCCGAGTAATAATGCCAGTACAAAGGCGAGGCTGAGTAAGAATTGACCAAGTTCAGGAATCACAGTGTGGGTTCGGTAGAGGTGGGTTGTGAGGCGACGATACAGGCCAGATAGTCGCTCTGAGACAAGGCTAGTGCCTGACAGTGCCAGTGTTTGCCATTATCGTTCAGTTCGGCAGCACAATGCAGTTGCCAGAGGCCATTATCTGCGGCAGTAAAATGGAATTGTTTCAGTGGCAGGTATAACCCCATGCCACGTGCCTTGATGTAGGATTCTTTCAGTGTCCAGTAGGTGTAAAACCGAGTATCTTGCGCTGCTCCTGAATGCGCCAGTACATCCGCCAACTCCGGGCCGACATAGACACGGTGGCTGATGCCAACTAAGTCGCTTAATGGGCGAGCGCTTTCAACATCTACGCCTACCGCTCGGTTCAGGCTGATCGCACAGCTGATCAGGCCCCGGGTATGTGACAGATTAAATTGCAACTGTGTGTGGCCCGGATTGGCGACTGCCGGTTTGCCATACTGATTGTGGCTATAATACCAAGCATCTGGTGCGATCTCAGCATATCGACTCAGGGTCGCGCGCAGAAAATGGTGGGCCGCCTGGTACAGAATACGATCCTTCGCAAACTTATATTGTTGTGCACGGGTTTGTTCTGCGCTACTGAGCGATGAATAAGTTGTGAGTTCAGCCGGGCGTAATAGATGGATATGTACCTGGTCGGGCGCCAGGTATAGTCTGCCGTGTTGTGGCAGCGGGGTATTATCGCAGGTGCCGATGGTATTGCTGAAGGCGTTGTATTCGCCCTGCTCTGTGGCTTGCCAGGTCAGTGGGGCCTGGTGCGACTTGTTGGTTAAGGAGAACTGTTCTGTCATTATTTCGTTCGGTTTCAACGGTGGGTGCTTATACCACCTTATCACGACTTCTGGGGTTTGTGCGTGATTTAGTGCTTGCCCATAGTTTCGGGGCGAATGCGTTCACCGATGCCTTTTTTGTGGCATTTAAGATTCCGAATTTTTTACGTCGACTATTTGCGGAAGGTGCGTTTTCTACCGCCTTTGTTCCGGTACTGACGGAATATCAGACGCGGCGGGGTTCGGCTGATCTGAAGTCTCTGGTGGATCATGTTGCGGGTACCTTAGCACTAATACTGTTCCTGGTCTCGGCTTTAGGGATGTTGCTGGCACCAGTGGTTGTTAGTTTGTTTGCTGTAGGCTGGGTGTTGGATGATACCGCTGCGGATAAGCTAGTGTTAGCTGGTGAGATGTTGCGCCTGACCTTTCCGTATCTGTTTTTTATCTCATTGACCGCGTTTGCTGGTGGTGTGATGCAGGTGAACAATCGGTTTGCAGTCCCGGCGTTTACCCCGGTATTGCTGAACCTGTCATTGATTGGTTGTGCCCTGTGGCTCAGCCCCTGGCTGGCGCAGCCGGTAGTTGCCTTAGCCTGGGGAGTGTTAATCGCTGGCGTCAGTCAGTTTGTGTTTCAGATTCCGTTTCTGGCGCAACTAAAGCTGTTGCCACGTTTCCGGGTGTCGTTTCATCATCCGGGTGTGCGGCGTATCCTGCGTCTGATGTTACCTGCCTTATTTGCCGTGTCTGTTACCCAGATCAATTTGTTGCTGGATACGATCCTGGCTTCTTTCCTGGTCAGTGGCAGTATCTCCTGGTTGTATTATGCAGACCGTCTGGTTGAGTTTCCGCTCGGTATTCTGGGTGTGGCGATGAGCACGGTTCTGTTACCGCGTCTGGCAAGGGATCAGGCGGAGCAGGCGCCGGCTGAGTTTGCTCGTAATCTGGACTGGGGGCTGCGGTTAATCGTGTTATTTGGGGTGCCGGCAGCGGCTGGGCTGGCGGTGCTGGCCGGGCCGATTATTGCGACGCTGTTTCAGTCTGATGTCTTCGTTGCGCATGATGTGCGGATGACACAACTCAGTCTGATGGCGTATGCCAGTGGCTTACTGGCCTTTTTGCTGATCAAGGTACTGGCTGCTGCATGTTATGCGCAGCAGGATACTCGTACCCCGGTACGTATCGGGATGATTGCCATGCTAGTCAATATGGTATTTAACCTGGCACTCATTGTACCCCTGCAACATACGGGGCTGGCACTGGCGACCAGCCTGTCGGCTTATCTGAATGCATTTTTGTTATGGCGCAGTTTACGCACAGTCTATCGGCCGAGGGCTGGTTGGGGATTGTTTTGCCTGCGTATTCTGGTTGCGTGTGGGGTGATGAGCCTGTTATTGATCTGGTTGGCCCCGCCGTTGTCGGTGTGGCTGGAACAATCATTGTGGCAGCGTGCCTGGTCTTTGCTGGTATGGGTGCCGTTGGGGGGGGCGGTCTATATCGGGGTGTTGTTGCTCGGCGGTATGCGTTGGCGACATGTTGCACATGCAGCCTGAACATTGTATGGACTATATATGCAGAAAGATATTGTCACTAAAAGTCTGATTGAAGAGCTGGCGGTTTGTCTGGTCACTCATCTGCTGAAAATCCCGGTGGTACCAGACAGTATTGAGTGGCTGGATACCGAACAGCACCGGATTGAAGGTCGGCGTGCTGATATGGTGGTACGCATGCAATCCGATGAGCAGCATGCGCCTGTGCTACTGCATCTGGAAATCCAGAATAACAATCACCCACAGATGCCATTGCGGATGCTGCGCTATTACACGGATATCCGGTTACGCTGGCCGCAGGAGTCACTGCGGCAGTATCTGATTTATACCGGCAGGGAAAAGCTAACGATGCCAGCTGGTCTGCCGGAGTTTAACTACCGCTATGAACTCATTGATATGCGCACCATTGACTGCGCGTTGCTCCTGGGTGAAGATACCCCGGATGCCCTGGTGCTGGCAATTTTGTGTGATTTTAAGGGGCGTTCCGCAAAAGATATCGTCAGCTACATTATTAAGCGGTTGTATCAGTTGACGCATGAGCGTGATGCGACCTTCCGACGTTACCTGCATATGCTGGAGTTACTGTCGGAAAACCGCGACCTGCAGGACACTGTGAAGGAGACAGAGCAAATGCTAACCGATTTTAATATAGAAAATCTGCCATCTTTTCAGATAGCGATGGAAAAAGGCAGGGAGCTTGAACGCAGGCGCTCTGCGAAGAAGCTGATTGGCCAGCTGGATGATCAGCATATTGCGGAATTGTTTGAAATGACGCCGCAGGAAGTCGCTGCACTGCATTGATCTGTGCCTGTTCTGCCGGCAGGCAGGGCGGTGGATATCACTATTTGAGAACTTGAGGAAGAGCCAGGCATGTCAGTAATTCAACAGGATGATCTGATTCAGAGCATCGCGGATGGGTTGCAGTTTATTTCGTATTACCACCCGGTGGACTATATCCAGGCGGTGGGTCGGGCGTATGCACGAGAACAGTCACCAGCAGCAAAAGATGCGCTGGCACAGATTCTGACTAACTCACGCTTGTGTGCCGAAGGCTTACGTCCGATTTGCCAGGATACGGGGGCTGTGGTGGTGTTCCTGAAGATCGGGATGCAGGTGCGGTTTGCCGGGGATATGGCGTTGAATGATATGGTGAATGCAGGCGTCCGCCGGGCTTATCTGCATCCGGATAACCCGTTGCGGGCCTCTATGGTGAGTCCACCGATTGGTAAGCGAGTGAATACGCGGGATAACACGCCGGCGATTATCTATCATGAGCTGGTTCCGGGGGATACGCTCGAGATTGCTCTGGCGGCGAAGGGTGGTGGTTCGGAGAACAAGTCCAGGTTTACCGTGCTGAATCCGAGCGACAGTCTGGCCGACTGGGTCGAGGCAACTCTGCCTGGTATGGGCGCTGGCTGGTGTCCGCCGGGTGTGTTGGGAATCGGGATTGGTGGTACAGCAGAAAAGGCGATGTTGCTGGCGAAAGAGTCTTTGATGTCACCGATTGATATTCAGGATATCCAGGCACGTGGGCCACAGGATGACCTGGAAGCACTACGCCTGGAGATCTTTGATCGGGTGAATGCACTGGGTATTGGTGCCCAGGGATTAGGTGGTCTGACCACAGTTGTTGATGTCAAAATCAATACGTATCCAACCCACGCAGCTTCTTTGCCGGTCGCTATGATTCCGAATTGTGCGGCTACCCGCCATGTTGAATTCAGCCTGGACGGTTCCGGCCCGGCGCAATTTACCCCACCGAGTCTGGATGACTGGCCACCAGTGACCTGGCAGGCAAGTGAACAGGCGACGAGAGTCAATCTGGATACCCTGACCCGGGAAGAGGTTGCGACCTGGCAGCCGGGGCAGTCGTTGTTACTGAGTGGCACCCTGCTGACCGGGCGGGATGCAGCGCATAAGCGGATACAAGCCTTGCTGGAGAGTGGTGAAGGTCTGCCACAGGGTGTTGATTTCACCAATAAGCTGATTTATTACGTCGGTCCGGTAGATCCGGTACGCGATGAAGTGGTTGGCCCGGCGGGGCCGACGACGGCGACCCGGATGGATAAATTTACCGACATGATGCTCAGCCAGACCGGGCTGATTGGCATGGTGGGCAAGGCTGAGCGCGGGCCAGTCGCGATTGAATCCATCAAACGCCACGGTGCGGCTTATCTGATGGCTGTGGGTGGTGCAGCGTATCTGGTGTCGCAGGCGATTCGTTCGGCGCGAGTCATCGCGTTTCCGGAACTGGGTATGGAGGCAATCTATGAGTTTGTTGTGCAGGATATGCCAGTGACGGTGGCGGTGGATAGCCAGGGTGAATCGGTGCACAACACAGGCCCGGCCTTGTGGAAGGTCAAGATTGAACAGATTCAGCACCAGCGTTCGTCATAACCCCCAGACTGCAATCTGGCGCTGATTCTGCGACAAGGACTGGTGCCAGATCTTATCCTCCCACGAGACTTCGGGGTCGCGGTTAAAGATCAGCAGATGCGCCTCTGCTGCACCACATTGCGTGGCGTAATCAGCCGTTTGGGTTAAGCTGGTCTTTAAGGTGGACTCCAGCGAGCCATACTGAATTTTCAACTCCAGCACAATTCGCTGTACCTCTCCCAGAAAACCTGCCTGTTCATCTGTTGGCCATTCGATCAACAGATCTGTCCGTTTACGTCCCAGCCCGTATTCACGGGTAACCCGCCCCCCGCCGTTCACAATACGTTGCAGAAACGCCTGCAATAATAATTGTGCCCCGGCTTCTTTGTAATCAAATCGTTCCACCCAGGATGTTGAATGTTCCCGGAAAAACTGCTGGAAGGCACGCAACAGTTTGTGCATATTCAGTTGGCGTTTTGCGGTGAGGTACCAGTGTTGTTGCTGGGTAATCGTAATCTGGCTGGTCCAGATCAGTTCACGCGGGATGACTTCCTGGTAAATACGGTTCGTGATGCAGATTTCAGGCTTCAGCACGATCAAGCCTAAATCTGCAACATATTGTGCATCGTCTGCCGGGATATTCGAGTGAGCCTCAGAGCCTGAGAGCATCGCTGCGATGACTCGGTGCACCCGTTCTTCCTGCAGCTTGTCGGTGAGCTGGTCCAGGTGTGTGGCGCGGGACTGAATCAGTTTTTCGCGGACGGCGCGATAATCTTCCAGCGTGATAGTGACTGCCGGATCGCGCAGATGGGGCGTCGTGCGCGTCAATTCATAGCCAAGAGCATTGATCAGCCAGGGCTGGCCACGTGTATCGGCCCATAGTTCGGCGAAGATGTCAGGCGCAAACACCTGCCCGGTAGCGGTGGTGTGTTGTTGCCAGAGTGCCTGTGTTTCGGCTTCGGTAAAGTTACCCAG
>JAHDCB010000042.1:0-2643 GCA_020630035.1 Gammaproteobacteria bacterium | reverse complement strand
TATTATCCTGGTCTTTGATATATGAAATCAGGCGTGTGTCTTTGAGATATGTCTTTGCACGGTGTGCAATCACCGAACAGACGGTGCTGATTGCTTCCGGCACATTTTCCCGCCAGGCCTGAGCGGCTTCGATGTTGGCATACAAGGCATGATAGTCACCTTGTTGATTCAGATGGTCCATCAGCGCCAGCAGGCAGGTCGTTTTGCCGGTCTGACGTGGCGCATGCAGGATGAAATAGCGCTCTTCCGCAATCAGTCGCTCAACATATTCCGTGTTGATGCGTACTAATGGATCCAGCAGATAATGTTTGCCTGGCACCGAAGGCCCGGCATTATTGAAAAAGAGTGGCACCATCAACAAAATCTCCCTGATTATCCGGCTTCCAACATCTCCCAGCGATCATACGCGGCCTGCAACTCGGCTGCCAGTTGTTGTTGCCGTGCCTGTAATGTTTGTTGTTGTGCCTGGCCGTCCGCAGTCTGATAACTGGCGGCAAGTTCCGCCTGCACGGTACTGAGTTGTGCTTCCAGTGTGTCAATCTTGTCTGGTAGGGCGGCCAGTTCCCGCTGTACGGATGCCGCTTTTTTCGGTTTTGCCTTTTTATCGGGTTGCGTGCCGGATTTCGGTGTGGGTTTGTCTGGTGTGTCTGTGATGGGGGGCGGGCGTTGTCGTAACCAGTCGGCATAACCACCGACATAGGCCTGGATGCTGCCTCCACCCTCAAATACTAAGGTGCTGGTGACCACTCGATCAAGAAAGGCGCGATCATGGCTGACCAGCAACAGGGTGCCACTAAAGTGCAGCAGACGCTCTTCCAGTAGCTCCAGAGTTTCCAGATCCAGGTCATTCGTTGGTTCGTCCAGCACCAGCACGTTTGCTGGCTGGGTGAACAGCCTGGCGAGTAACAGGCGATTACGTTCGCCACCGGACAGTACCTTTACCGGTTGGCGACTGCGGGTGGGTGCGAACAGGAAGTCTGCCAGATAGCTGATGACGTGCTGGTGTTTGCCATTGATGGTGACTTGTTCGCTACCACCTGCAACGGTATCCAGTACAGTTTGTTGTTCATCCAGTTGCACGCGCATCTGATCGGAATAAGC
The DNA here is from genome assembly GCA_020630035.1 of Gammaproteobacteria bacterium. Classification (GTDB taxonomy): domain Bacteria; phylum Pseudomonadota; class Gammaproteobacteria; order Chromatiales; family Chromatiaceae; genus JAHDBG01. The sequence goes on along the minus strand of JAHDCB010000042.1, from coordinate 1,542 downwards.
GATCTTCAGCTGAGTGCCGAGGGTAATCTGACCGGACGTGGGTTGTAGCTGACCCAGTAATAATTGCAGCAGCGTGCTTTTACCACACCCGTTCGGGCCGATAATGCCGATCCGGTCTCCACGCAGAATGGTGGTGCTGAAATCACGAATGATCTCGTGTTCTCCGCGTGCGAAATGGATTCGGGTTGCTTCACAGACCTGTTTGCCGGAAGATTCAGCCTGGTTCAGGCGTAGTTTTGCTTGTCCCTGTCGTTGGCGACGTGTCTGATACTCTGCCCGCATGGACTGTAGCTGACGTACCCGTCCTTCATTGCGGGTACGGCGCGCCTGAATGCCTTGCCGAATCCAGATTTCTTCCTGCGCCAGTTTGCGATCAAACTGGGCCTGTTGTTGCGCTTCGGCATGATCCAGTTCGGTGCGACGTCGCTGGTATTGGGCGTAATCTCCGGGGAAATCCCTGATCTGACCCCGATCCAACTCAACAATCCGGGTGGCCAGTTGCTGCAGAAAGTTACGATCGTGCGTAATAAATACCAGGCTGCCAGACCAGCCGGATAAGAAGTGTTCCAGCCACTCAATGGCTGCGATATCCAGGTGGTTGGTGGGCTCGTCCAGTAACAGGATGTCTGGTGCACCGACTAGGGCGCGTGCCAGTAATACACGGCGTTGCATCCCACCGGACAGGTCAGCAAAGGCGGTGTCCGCAGATAGCCGCATCCGTGACAGGATGGTCTCTACCCGCTGTGTTAGTTGCCAACCATCAACTGCCTCCAGGGCTTGTTGCGCCTGTGTCAGTCGCTGTAAAGCGGCTGCACTGGTGTCGGTAGCCAGTGCCTGACTGGCGGCATGATAGGCCGCAACGCGTGCTGCGGATTCACCCAGCCCTTCAGCGACCACTGCATATACGCTGTTGTGTATCCCGTTGGGAACTTCTTGTGCCAGGCGAGCGATGCTGGTGCCCTGACTCAGTACTCGTTCGCCGCTATCCGGCGGGAGTTCACCTGCGATCAACTTCAGGAGCGTTGATTTGCCTTCGCCGTTGCGCCCGAGCAGGCCGATACGTTCATGTGCCTGTATGCTCAGGTGCAGGCCATCCAGCAAGGGTGGATGGCCATAGCTCAGGCTGATATTCCGCAGAGTGAGTAATGTCATGTGATTCCGATAACAACACGGTGGAGTGGCAGATCACCGCAGGCACCTGTTGTGGGTTTTTCCGCCGGACCTTAAGGTGGAGCGCCTGTCGTCGCTGCAGAATAGTCTGATCTTTGTTCCTGTGTCACAAAGCGAACGCCACTGTGATGGTGTTCGTTGTTGTGTCAGGTTGCTAACAGGTGCGCCCATACTGTGCATCTGTCAGTGCCTCAAATATTATAATTTTAAACGAGGACGCAGCTACAACTATTACCTGGGTCCTATGCAGGCTGAAGTTAAAGCCGTGTAAACGAGTTCTCATTCCTTCAAGTGGTACGAAAATACTTGACCACTACACCATTGGAGCAGTTATTACAAATGGCTGCAAAAGGGCAAATGGTCCTGGTCAGG
>JAHDCB010000041.1 GCA_020630035.1 Gammaproteobacteria bacterium | reverse complement strand
CGCTTGCCAGAAACCTGTGGTAGCAAATCACCACATCAGTTTGAATCGCACCCGTGTATCACGAACGGTTTGACGGCTTGTCTAGTTAGCTCTACAATAAATGGGCTTTGGTCTGGATCCGCTAGAGTTTGTTCCTGGCCGGAAGAAATCAATGAAATTTATTTTGTGCTGGCCCGTCGGGCGGTACTTGAATGGTGTTCGGGGAGAATAGTACCGATGTATGCGGTAATCCAGTCGGGTGGAAAACAGTTTCGTGTATCGGAAGGCAATCAACTGCGTGTTGAAAAGCTCATGGCAACAGTTGGCGAGACAGTGACGTTAGACCGGGTGCTGCTGGTTGCGAATGGCGACCAGGTCACAGCAGGTACGCCTTTTGTGCCCGGTTGTCAGGTGCAAGCTGAGGTTTTGGCGCATGGTCGGGCAAAAAAGGTGAAGATCCTCAAGTTCCGGCGGCGTAAGCATCATATGAAGCGCCAGGGTCACAGACAATATTTTACTGAACTCCGGATTACCGGTATTCAGGCAGCTTAAGCGAGGCAATGTTATGGCGCATAAAAAAGCAGGTGGTAGTTCCCGCAATGGTCGCGATTCTGAGTCCAAACGCCTTGGTGTGAAAAAATTTGGTGGGGAGCGGGTGGTTCCAGGTAATATTCTGGTGCGCCAGCGTGGTACCCGGCTGCATGCTGGTACGAATGTTGGTTGCGGCAAGGATCACACCTTGTTTGCACTGATGGAAGGTCTGGTTAAGTTTGAGATAAAGGGCCCTAAAAGACGCCAGTATGTCAGTGTTCTTTGTCCTGCCTGATATATCCCAGGCGACTGTATTGATCAAAAAAGCCCCGCTTCAGCCGGGGCTTTTTTGTTGGTGCGTAAGAGAGTGTTATGAAGTTTGTTGACGAGGCTAATATTTCAGTCTCTGCAGGTCATGGCGGCCATGGTTGTGTTAGTTTCCGGCGCGAAAAATTTATTCCGCAGGGTGGGCCGAATGGCGGCGACGGAGGACATGGCGGTAGTGTCTACCTGGTTGGTAATAGCACTTTGAACACGTTGGTGGATTTTCGTCATCAGCGTCAGCATCGGGCGGAGTCTGGCCAGGCCGGTATGGGGCGTGACATGACCGGGCGGTGTGGTGCTGATCTGCGCATTCCGGTACCGGTGGGTACCCGAGTGCATGATCAGGCGAGTGGTGATCTGATCGGCGAGATTCTGCAACCTGACCAGGCGTTGTTGGTGGCTGCGGGTGGTCAGCGCGGGTTGGGTAATGTCCGTTTTAAAAGCAGCGTTAATCGGACACCGCGCCAATCGACTCAGGGAACGCCAGGTGAACAGCGTCAGCTGCGGTTAGAGTTGCTGTTGCTGGCGGATGTCGGCCTGCTTGGTTTGCCTAATGCGGGCAAGTCCAGTTTGGTTCGGGCATTGTCGAGTGCGCGTCCGAAGGTGGCGGATTATCCGTTTACCACTTTATACCCGACGTTGGGTGTCGTGGGGCAAGGTGCTGAGCGTAGTTTTGTACTGGCGGATATTCCTGGCTTGATTCCGGGAGCTGCACAGGGAGCCGGGCTTGGCATACATTTTCTGAAGCATGTTGCGCGTACCCGGCTATTACTGCACCTGGTTGATCTGGCACCCGATCATGAGCTGGCCCCGGCGCAACAGGTACAGGCGATTCAGGCGGAGTTGGCGGCGTGTCATGCTGACCTGGCGCAGCGTCCGCGTTGGTTGGTGTTGAGCAAGGCAGATATTCAGACGCCTGAGTCAGTGGCGCAGATTCAGGCCGAATTGCTAACGGCCTTACAGTGGTCTGGGCCTGTATTTGTGGTCTCAGCGCATAGCCGCATGGGCCTGGATAGTCTGGTGGCAGCGATTCAGGCTGAATTATTTCAGCATCCACCGGCAGCCTCATCATCCAAATCTTATCATCCGTTACACGCATGAAGACGCATGTACCCTGCTGGGTGGTGAAGATTGGCAGTGCGATGATCACGAATCATGGCACAGGCCTGGCGCAGCACCATTTACAGGCCTGGGTTGAGCAGATTGCCACCCTGATCCGAACAGGCTATCAGATCGTGCTGGTGTCGTCCGGTGCGGTGGCAGTGGGTATGCAACGGATGGGTTGGCAGCAACGCCCGACCAGCCTGCCGGACTTGCAGGCGGCAGCGGCGATTGGTCAGGCAGGTCTGATTCAGGCCTGGGAGCAGGTCTTTCAGCAAAGTGGTTTGCGCACAGCGCAGGTACTGCTGACACACTCTGACCTGTCGAATCGCAAACGTTATCTGAATGCACGTAGTAGCCTGCGTACCTTGATCCGGGTTGGTGTGGTGCCGATCATCAATGAAAATGATGTGGTTGCGAACGATGAATTGCGTTTTGGTGATAATGATACGCTTGCTGCTCTGGTGACCAACCTGCTGGCAGCCGATAAGATGATACTGCTGACAGACCAGGAGGGGCTGTACACGGCTGATCCACGTCAACAGCCGGATGCCGAATTGATTCGGGAAGCGGCCGCACACGACCCGGCGCTGAATCAGATGGCCAGCCCACAGGGTGGTCGGTTGGGACGTGGCGGTATGTTTACCAAGATCCGGGCCGCCCGGCTGGCCAGTCGCTCAGGTGCCGACACAGTGATTGCCTCTGGTCGGCAATCGAATTTGTTGCCTGAACTGGCGCTTGGTCTGAACCATGGCACCCTGCTGCGTGCTGAGCAGGCACCGGAAACGGCACGTAAACGCTGGTTGGCCGGACAATTGCAGGTGGCGGGGCAGCTGACGCTGGATGCGGGTGCGGTTGACCGCTTGTGTCGCGCCGGTACCAGCCTGCTGGCGGTTGGTATTGTCGCGGTCAATGGCACCTTCAAGCGCGGCGAACTGGTGGCCTGTGTGGATAGTTCTGGCTGCGAAGTCGCGCGCGGCCTGGTGAACTATACTGCCGATGAAATCCGGTTATTGTGTGGACATAGTTCAGCAGAGATTGCCGCCTTGTTGGGTTATGTGAATGAAGATGAAATGATTCATCGGGATAATCTGGTGCTCATGTCACATTGTCTGGACAGACTGGGTTGTTAATTTCTTTGATCACGGGCAGAGTATCACAGCTTTCATACGATGCCTGAGCAGGAGGCTATCTACAATGCGGATTGAATCCATTAAGTTGAAAAACTTTAAGAGCTTCCGGGATGCCAGTATGGAAGGTATCCCGGGCTTTTGCGTTGTTGTTGGAGCCAACGGTGCTGGTAAGACCACATTGTTTGACGTGTTTGGTTTTTTGCAGGATTGTTTAACCTACAATGTCAGGCAAGCCTTGCAAAAACGTGGAGGTTTTCGTGAGGTGATCAGCCGAGGTTGCTCCGCGCAGGATAATATAGAGATCCAGCTACAGTTTCGTATGGTGCTGTCCGGTGTCAATCGCCTGGTCACCTACCTGGTGCGGATTGGCTGGGAGCAGGGCGGCCCGGTGGTCCGGCGTGAAATTTTGCGTTATAAGCGAGCAGCCCGTGGTTCGCCGTATCACTTTTTGGATTTTCGTGATGGTTCTGGCCATGCGATTAAGAATGAAGATGATTTTGACAAGCCAGAGACCAAATTACAGCGTGAACTGTAAACAGTTGAACCGCATGTGCTGGCAATTAAGGGTCTGGGCCAATTTGAACGATTTAAGGCAGCCAGCAACTTCCGGCGTTTGATTGAGGACTGGCATGTTTCAGACTGCCATATTCAGGCGGCCCGGGGCAGTAAAGATGTGACCGGTGATTATGAGCATTTGTCGGCAATCGGGGATAACCTGCAACGGGTGGCGTATGATTTGTATGAACATAATCGCGAACTGTTTGACCGGCTTGTGGAAGCGTTACAGCGATTGGTACCTGAGTATGACAAGGTGTCTGGTTCACGTCGAATAGGGCCTTATTTACAGCTTACCGGTAACCGGTCAAGCAGCTTCAACGCATTGGTACGTGGGTTACGGTCTTGTTACGCCAAACATTGTGCTTCGGAACCTGCTTCGTTTTCGTCATCATGACATCCGGTGGATTATCGTCTAACATGCATGACTTGTTTTTGCCTGCTGTGAGATGATGTTGTGCGGCATACCCGAATTAAGATTTGCGGCATAACCCGCACCGAAGATGCCCTCGCCGCAGTAGAACAGGGTGTGGATGCGCTGGGTTTTGTGTTTTATCCACCGAGCCTACGTTACGTGTCACCGGAACAGGCAGCGGTGATTATTGCAGCGTTACCGCCCTTTGTGACTACAGTCGGTTTATTTGTTGATTTGCCGCCGGCACAGATGCAGCAGATTGTGGCACAGGCCCGGCTGGATTGTGTGCAATTGCACGGAGATGAGTCGGCGGCGGCCTGTGCTGCTGTACAGTCACCCTGGTTGAAGGCGGTTCGGGTACGCGCTGATACTGACTGGAACCTGGTCGGCAGTTCGTTTGCGGCAGCACGTGCCTTATTGTTAGATACGTATCGACCGGGCGTACCGGGTGGCACTGGTGTTGCGTTTGACTGGTCGCTGGTGCCGACGACGCTGGTGCAGCCGGTAATTCTGGCAGGTGGTCTGCATCCGGGCAATGTGGCTCAGGCAGTGTGTCAGGTGCGTCCGTATGCGGTGGATGTCAGTGGTGGGGTGGAATCGGCGCCAGGTGTGAAGGATGCGGTAAAGATCGCTGATTTTGTGGCCCAGGTACGTTGTGGAGATAAGATGTAATGAGTGCGGATTTGCCGGACGAGCTTGGCCATTTTGGTCGGTATGGCGGCACCTTTGTGGCGGAGACCCTGATGGAGCCGATTGCGCAGTTACGCGAGGCGTATGCGCAGGCACGGCAGGATCCGGCATTTCTGGCAGAGCTGGATGCTGATCTGCAGCATTATGTTGGCCGCCCGTCGCCGATCTATCATGCCGAGCGACTTAGCCGCGAGTTGGGCGGTGCGCAGCTCTATTTTAAGCGTGAGGATCTGAACCATACCGGGGCGCATAAGATTAACAGTGCGATTGGTCAGGCACTGTTGGCGAAGCGCATGGGTAAGACCCGGATTATTGCCGAAACCGGTGCCGGTCAGCATGGTGTGGCGACCGCAACGGTTGCTGCGCGCCTGGGGCTGGAATGTGTCGTCTTTATGGGTGAGGTCGATATTGCGCGTCAGCAGCCGAATGTGCAGCGGATGCAGTTATTGGGTGCTGAAGTGCGCTCAGTTGCATCCGGCTCGAAGACACTGAAGGATGCGCTGAATGAAGCCATGCGTGACTGGGTCACGCAGGTGGACAATACGTTTTATATCATCGGTACTGTGGCCGGCCCGCACCCTTATCCGATGATGGTGCGTGATTTCCAATCGGTGGTCGGACGGGAAGCTCGTGCACAGTTTCTGACACTGACGGGTCAGTTACCGGATGCACTGGTGGCCTGTGTTGGTGGTGGCTCGAATGCGATCGGCCTGTTTCATCCGTTTCTGGCGGATGAGGATGTAGCGTTGTATGGTGTGGAAGCGGCCGGGAACGGGCTGGATTCCGGGATGCATGCGGCACCTCTGAATGCAGGTAAGCCCGGGGTGTTGCACGGTAATCGCACCTATCTGATGGAAGATGCGGATGGCCAGATTATTGCCACGCACTCAATCTCGGCTGGCCTGGATTATCCGGGTGTTGGCCCGGAACATGCTTGGTTGAAGGATACTCAGCGGGCGACCTATGTGGCGGTCACGGATGATCAGGCACTGGAGGCCTTTTACTGCCTGACCCGTTCAGAAGGGATTATTCCAGCCCTGGAATCCAGTCACGCGATTGCGTATGCGTCGCAATTGGCACCACAATTGACTCCGGCACAGGCGATCCTGATCAACCTGTCCGGCCGGGGTGACAAAGACATGGCCACGGTGACTGCTCTGGCGGAGGATGCAGGATGAGTCGTATTGCAGCTTGTTTTGCGACGTTACGTGCCCGGAGTAAGACCGCGTTGATTCCGTTTGTGACGGCGGGCGATCCGCAGCCTGATGTAACAGTGCCGTTGTTGCACACGTTGGTTGCGCAGGGTGCGGATATCATTGAATTAGGTGTGCCGTTTTCTGACCCGATGGCAGATGGCCCGGTGATTCAGCTTGCCAGCGAACGTGCCCTAGCGCATGGTGTTTCGCTGACGCGGGTATTGGCGATGGTGGCAGAGTTTCGTCAGACTGACAGTACCACGCCGATTGTGTTGATGGGGTATCTCAATCCGCTGGAAGCGATGGGCTATGCGGCGTTTGCCGCAAGAGCGCAGCAGGCTGGCGTGGATGGGGTACTGATGGTGGACAGTCCACCAGAGGCCTGCACAGAATTGACCGATTGTCTGCAACAACAGGCAATTGACTCGATCTTTTTGCTGGCGCCAACCACAACCTCAGCGCGCATTGCACAGATCACCCGAGTGGCTCGGGGCTTTGTATATTACGTTTCGCTGAAAGGAGTTACCGGCGCAGCGCATCTGGATACCGCGAGTGTGGCGGCGAAGCTGCGCGAAATCCGGGCGCAGACTGAACTGCCGGTAGGAGTTGGATTTGGCATCCGGGATGCGGCGACTGCCCGGGCGATGGCTGCCATCGCAGATGCGGTGGTGGTGGGCAGTGCGCTGGTGGCTCGTATCGCAGATTGTGCTGATCAGCCGGATCAGATCCCGACGCTGGCGGGCGCCTTTCTGGCGGAGTTGCGTACCGCGATTGATAGCTCGGATCCTTGATGCTGGAAAATACCTCACCTACGATTTAATTTGATTCATTTGTGTTGAAACTTTATGAGCTGGTTTGAAAATTTGTTGCCGGGCCGTATTCGGACTGAAGGCGGCTCCAGGAAAACGGTTCCACAGGGTCTGTGGACGAAATGCCCGGGTTGTGGTGCGGTGCTGTACCGGGCTGAATTAGAACGTAATCATGATGTGTGCCCGAAGTGTGATTACCATAATCGGATTGGTGCACGCCGTCGTCTGGATTTATTTCTGGACCCTGAACCACGCGAAGAGCTGGGTGCAGACATCCGATCTGGTGATCCACTCAAATTCAGGGATAGCAAAAAATATAAAGACCGGCTGACAGCAGCACAAAAAACGACCGGTGAAAATGATGCTTTGGTCGTGTTAAAAGGCAAGCTGAAGGCACAGGCGATTGTGGCGGCAGCGTTCGAGTTTAAATTCATGGGGGGATCCATGGGCTCGGTCGTTGGCGAACGCTTTGTACTGGGGGTACAGGCGGCAATTGAGCAGCGTTGTCCGCTGGTTTGTTTTGCCGCGAGTGGTGGTGCCCGGATGCAGGAGTCATTGTTTTCGCTGATGCAGATGGCGAAGACTTCTGCGGCGCTGAATCAACTGGCACAGCAGGGCTTGCCGTTTGTTTCTGTGATGACCGATCCGACGATGGGTGGAGTTTCCGCCAGCCTGGCGATGCTGGGCGATCTGAATATTGCCGAGCCGAATGCCCTGATTGGTTTTGCCGGGCCACGGGTGATTGAACAGACCGTGCGCGAAAAACTACCCGAAGGCTTCCAGCGCAGTGAGTTTCTGCTGGAAAAGGGCGCGATTGATCAGATTATTGATCGTCGTCAACTGCGTGATCAGTTGGCCACCAGTCTTAGTATTTTGTGCCATCGTGCCCCTCCCGTCTGATCTTACCGGCTGGCTGGCCTATATCGCGGCACAACATCCGCAGAACATAGAGCTAGGGCTGACCCGAGTACGTCAGGTCTGGCAGGCGTTGGGTACACCTGCTCCGGCACGTCAGGTTATTACGATTGCCGGGACTAATGGCAAGGGATCAAGCGTTGCCTTGTTACAGGCGATTCTGCAGGCAGCGGGTTATCGGGTTGGCGCCTATACCTCACCGCATTTATTACGTTATAACGAACGTGTTGCCATCCTCGGTCAGCCAGTCACTGATGCGGCATTGTGTGCCGCATTTGCGGCGGTAGAACAGGCGCGTGATGCGACGCCCCTGACTTATTTTGAATATGGCACCCTGGCGGCATTGGTGGTGTTGCAGCAACACCAGTTAGATATTGCGCTGTTGGAGGTCGGGCTGGGTGGGCGGCTGGATGCGGTCAACATCATCGACGCGGATGTGGCGCTGATTACCGGTATCGGGCTGGATCATACCGACTGGCTGGGGGATACGCTGGAAGCGATCGGGGCAGAAAAGGCGGGCATTATGCGCCAGGGCCGCCTTGTCGTGTACGCGGCCCCGCAGATGCCGGAGAGTATTGCAACCACAGCACGCCAAGTTGGCGCTGAGTTGTTGCGCCTGGGCCATGATTACCGTTATCAGGTGACGGCACAAGATTGGAGCTGGCAATCGACTGAGCTGCATCGGCGCGCCTTACCCCTGCCCAATCTGCGCGGCAGTATCCAGTTACAGAATGCTGCTGCAGTATTGCGGGTACTGACCTGTCTGCATGATCGTTACCCGGTTGATCAGCAGGCAATCCGTCAGGGGTTACTCACGGTCCGGATTCCCGGACGGTTTGAAATCCAGCAGCGGCGAGCCCGCTGGATACTGGATGTAGCCCACAATCCGCAGGCGGTCGCCGGGCTGGCTGATCAGCTCGGGGATTATTTTGTGGCAGGTCAGGTACGCGCTGTGGTCGGCTTGTTGCAGGATAAGGTCAGCACCGACTTGTTTCAGGCGATCGCGCAACGGATAGATCACTGGTATCTGCTGGATTTGAGTGCTACAGCCCGGGGTGCGAGTGCAGATTGTTTGCAACAGACAGCGCAGTCTGTGATACCAGCTGAATCAGTTACCTTGTGCGGTGAGCCAGCGACAGGATTTGCCCTGGCTGACCAGCACAGCGAACCGGACGATCTGGTACTGGTATTCGGCTCCTTTGTGACAGTAGCAGCGGCACAAGGCTGGCTGCAGCAGAATCAAATTTAAATCGTCGGCAGGTTGCAACCTCGCCCCCATTGTGCTGACCACCCCGCCGCAAGCGGCGGGGTGTTTCCGGAAACAAGGTTTTTTCATGCCCTGGTTAGATTATGTGTTATTGGGGATTATCGCGGTTTCTGCGTTAATCAGTCTGGCGCGTGGTTTTGTGCGTGAGGCCTTTTCACTGGCCGTCTGGATATTGGCATTCTGGATAAGCTGGCAGTTTTTCCGCGATCTGGAGCTCCAGTTTGTGCCCTGGATCAGCTCGCCTACCGTGCGATTAGGCCTGGCATTTGCTGCGTTGATGATGGTGACACTGTTGCTGGGCGGCATGGTGAATTACTTGCTGATTCAGCTGATAGAACGCACGGGAATGTCTGGCACTGACCGGTTTATCGGGATGTTATTTGGTGCAGCGCGTGGTGCGTTGGTGAATACAGTGCTGGCACTTCTCGCCGGACTGACGGTGATGCCGCAGGAAGCCTGGTGGCAGGCATCACAACTGGTGCCGTATTTTGTGAACCTGGCCGCCTGGCTACAGGCCTGGTTACCGGACGATATAGCGCAATATTTTCAGTATGCGGATCAGGCAACTGCCGCCGCCCGGAGCAGTTAGATGTGTGGTGTAGTGGGCATGGTGGCCAAAACACCGGTGAACCAGGCACTATATGATGCTCTGCAGGTATTGCAGCATCGTGGCCAGGATGCGGCAGGGATCATGACCTGTGAGTATGCCAGGTTGCATCTGCGGAAGGGCGCCGGGCTGGCACGTGATGTCTTTCGGGCAGAACACATGCGCCAGTTGTGCGGTAATATCGGCATCGGCCATGTGCGTTATCCGACCGCCGGGAGTGCATCGTCTACCGAAGCACAGCCGTTTTATGTGAATTCACCTTATGGCATCGGGTTGGCACATAATGGCAATCTGACGAATGCGCAGCCGGTACGGCAGGCATTGTTTGCAGAAGATCGGCGGCACATCAATACCGGATCCGATTCAGAAATCCTGCTGAATGTGTTTGCGCATGAGTTGTCGACGCAGACGGACAAACTCACGGTGAATGCAGAAGACATCTTCCGGGCAGTGCAGGCAGTGCATCGGCGTTGTCGTGGCGGTTATGCGGTGGTGGCCCTGATTGCCGGTTATGGCATGGTGGCATTTCGTGACCCGAATGGTATTCGCCCGCTGGTGTATGGTGTGCGGGATGGCGAGGCCGGACGGGAGTGGATGGTTGCATCGGAAAGCGTCGCACTGTCTGTATCCGGCTTTACCCTGGTGCGGGATATTGCACCAGGTGAGGCACTGATTGTGACGGCTGCCGGGGAACATTTTGCCCGGCAGTGTGCACAGCATACCCAGCATTCACCCTGTTTATTTGAATATGTGTATTTTGCCCGGCCTGACTCGGTCATGGATGGTGTATTCGTGCACAAGGCACGGCAACGGATGGGGGTCAGTCTGGCAGATAAGGTACGCCGTGTATTATCGGATCAGGCGATTGATGTCGTTATTCCGATACCGGATACCAGCCGTACCTGTGCCATGACATTGGCGGAAACGTTACAGGTGCCATACGCTGAAGGCTTTATCAAAAACCGTTACATCGGGCGGACCTTCATCATGCCGGGGCAGACCCGGCGCAAAAAATCAGTACGACAGAAACTGAACCCGATTGATATAGAGTTTCACAATAAGCGAGTATTGCTGGTTGATGACTCAATCGTGCGTGGTACCACGTCGCAGGAAATCATTACCATGGCACGTGAGTCAGGTGCCCGGCAGGTCTATTTTGCTTCAGCCGCGCCAGCGGTACGGCATCCGAACGTATACGGTATTGATATGCCGGCGATGGATGAATTGATTGCGTATGGCCGTACCGAACGTGAAGTAGGTGCGTTGATTGGCGCGGATGCGATCATTTATCAGGATCTGGATGATCTGATTGCGGCAGTACAGAAAAAAGGTAAAGACTGTGTCGATCGATTCGATACCTCAGTCTTTAACGGTGACTATGTGACCGGAGATGTGACCCCTTCGTATCTCAGTCAACTACAGGCAGAACGTAACGATACCGCACAGGCCAGCCAGACCGGCGGTAATCACCTGACCGACCTGTTATGACCTCATCCTTCCCGCCACCTGATGATCGTCAGGGTCTGGCCAGCCGAGCCATTCGTACCGGGCATCAGCGTACACCCGAAGGTGAGCATGCTGAGCCGATCTTTGCGACCTCCAGCTTTGTGTTTTCATCGGCAGCGGAAGCTGCCGCACGTTTTGCGGGTGAGCAGCCGGGCAATATCTATGGTCGGTTTACCAATCCCACCGTACAGGCATTTGAGCAGCGGCTGGCGGCATTAGAGTCTGGCGAAGCCTGCTTGGCAACTGCCTCTGGCATGTCAGCCATTCTGACCTTATGTCTCGGGCTGTTGCAGGCCGGAGACCGAATCCTGACTTCGCGCAGCCTGTTTGGCAGCACCACACAACTGTTTGACAACTACCTCAGCCGGTTCGGTATTCAGACGGATTATGTCGAGCTGACAGATCTGAATGCCTGGGCGACTGCTATGCGGCCGACCACCCGGCTGTTGTTTGTCGAAACCCCTTCCAATCCGTTGATGCAACTTGTCGATATCCGTGCCCTGGCCGATATTGCGCATACGCATAATAGCTTATTGGTGGTGGATAATTGTTTTTGTACGCCGGTATTGCAACAACCGCTACGGTTAGGAGCGGATCTGGTGATTCATTCGGCAACCAAGTACTTGGATGGGCAAGGGCGAGCATTGGGTGGTGCGATTGTTGGCTCGGTAGCGCTGGTGCAGGATAAGTTGGCGCCGGCGATGCGTACCGCTGGCCCCTGTATGAGCCCGTTTAATGCCTGGATCTTTCTGAAGGGTCTGGAGACCTTGCCGTTACGGATGCGGGCGCATGCCGCTGCAGCGGCAGAATTAGCGCAGTGGCTGACGCAACAACCTGCGGTAGAACAGGTGAACTATCCGGGGTTACCGGGTCATCCGCAATATGCGTTGGCGCAGACGCAACAAGCGTTGCCGGGTGGTATAGTCAGTTTTGTGGTGCGTGGTGGCCGGGAGGCTGCCTGGCGGGTGATTGATCAGGTGCGTATGTTGTCGATCACAGCGAATCTGGGCGATGTCAAAACGACGATTACGCACCCTGCCAGTACGACGCATGGTCGCTGGACAGATGAGCAGCGGGCTGAGGCAGGGATTGAAGAGGGGTTGGTTCGGATTGCGGTAGGATTGGAGGATATGACGGATATCCAGGCGGATTTGGCAACTGGTCTCAGATTGGTGTGAAATCTATCTGGTTGGCAGGTATGTCAATCTAAGGTTTCCCCGCAGGTGTGATTCAAATTGATGTGGCGTAATAGCTGGGGCACATAAAATTCGTTTCGG
>JAHDCB010000040.1 GCA_020630035.1 Gammaproteobacteria bacterium | reverse complement strand
GCACACCAAAAACTACTTCGCCCCGCTCAACCAATTTTCGGCGGGAGCCGCTGAGGGGTTTCCAGTTTGCTTGCAACCTGCCGGAAGACCTGCAGAGGTTCTTCTGTGGCCGCCGCCAGCCGATAATAGTCCATCAGGGTTCTGAGCAATATCAGACCGCCCGCATCCTGGGTTATCCTGCGTAACAAATCAGCTGGCAAGGCTGCCAGGGCCGGCAACACATCCTGATCACGGACATGCTTGAAAAAGTAGCTGACCAGCCCCATCCGATCCTGCTGTAACAGGGCTGCATCCGGTGCTGACCTGACATCAATCAGTTGCGGCGGACCGCACAGGGTATGTTCTGCATGTTCCGGTGTACGAAAGCGATGACGTAGATCCAGCGCATACGGATAGGGTGTCGGGTCTCCGTGATAGAACACCATCGTATGGATCGGCGGCAGATAGGCTTCCCGCACATGCCTCAGCAATAAGCCTGCCTTATACTGCAGCAGCCTTAATGCCATCGCGGGATCTGGTGTGCTTTGATGCTCCACGATCGTATACAAATACGCTCTGGCTCCCGGTGTCTCCGGATCGCGCAGGTCAACCCGATAGAGGATGTCGCTATGCAGTCGCCTGAGCTCGGTAGTGACATGACTGCCTGATTCCAAAATCAGGGTATTCAGATCCACGCGAGCTTGCCAGGCCGGTTCCAGATAATGCTGAAAAAAGGCCAGCGCATTCTCTGGCTGCTGCATCAGTGCCTGAAAGCACGCATCGTGTGGATTGCTGGCTTCTGACATGGTTCAGTAATCAAGCAGGTGCAACAGGCTTGCCTGGCGCCTGAGACAATCTGCCGTGGCATTGTTTGTATTTTTTGCCCGAACCACACGGACAAGGTTCGTTACGCCCAACCTTACGTGCAGCGCGGTTTACCGGCTGTGCCTGACGCGATCTGCCCGCCTGGCGCTGTTTACGCTCAGTTGCTCCCGCTGATTCTGCAGTCGCGCCACCAACTGCGCCGTGGTAGTGTAGTTGGGTAGCATCCGGGGTACGTGGTGCCGGCGGCTGTTCCGCCAGTACCCGCAGGTTGCTCAAAGTCTGGATCACTTCCTGATCAATCGCTGCCAGCAGATGACTGAACATGTCAAACGCTTCACGTTTGTATTCTTGTTTCGGATTTTTCTGGGCATAGCCTCGCAGGTGGATTCCCTGGCGCAGATAGTCCATCGCCGCCAGATGTTCTTTCCAGTGGGTGTCCAGGGTACTTAGCATCACTTCTTTTTCCACCCGACGCATCTGTTCCGGGCCAAACATCTGCTCGTACTTGGCATAGTTCTTTGCCAGGGCCTGCAAAATTCTGGCCCGCAGTGGCTCCTCATACAGTTCGTCGTCTTCATCCAGCCACCGTTGCAGCGGCAGCTCCAGGCCAAATTCACGTTGCAACGCCTGTTCCAGGCCAGACACATCCCACTGTTCC
Organism: Gammaproteobacteria bacterium; assembly: GCA_020630035.1. Taxonomy (GTDB): domain Bacteria; phylum Pseudomonadota; class Gammaproteobacteria; order Chromatiales; family Chromatiaceae; genus JAHDBG01. Next base: position 10,963 of record JAHDCB010000040.1, on the reverse strand, counting down.
GGCATACTTTGCGGCGGAATATGCATATCTATCACGTTATTCAGCACATCTTCACGTAACCCCTTGATCTCTGCAGAAATATCGCTGGCTTCCATCAGCTCATCCCGGCGCTGATAGATCACCTGACGCTGGTCATTCGCCACGTCGTCGTATTCCAGCAGGTTTTTGCGGATGTCGAAGTTACGCCCTTCCACCTTACGCTGCGCGTTTTCTATCGCCTTGTTCACCCACGGGTGTTCAACCGCCTCACCCTCTTCCATACCGACCTTTTGCATCAGTTTCGAGACTCGCTCTGATGCAAAGATACGCATCAGGCTGTCTTCCAGCGACAGGTAAAAGCGGGATGACCCCGGATCGCCTTGTCGTCCGGATCGTCCACGCAATTGGTTGTCGATCCGGCGTGATTCGTGCCGTTCGGTGCCAATCACCCGCAACCCACCCGCAGCCAGTACCTTAGCCTGACGTTCCTGATGTTCTTGCTGCAGGGCTTCTGTCTGTGCCGTATCTGCAGCTACCTTCAGTTGTGCCATTTCAACCTCCAGGTTCCCCCCCAGCACAATATCAGTACCGCGACCGGCCATGTTGGTCGCTATGGTGACTGCGCCAGGCCGGCCCGCCTCGGCCACAATCCAGGCCTCGCGTTCGTGTTGCTTCGCATTCAGCACCTGATGCCGTACATCGGCCTGATCCAGCAACTGCGCCATTTTTTCGGAGATCTCAATTGAGGCGGTACCCACCAGCACCGGCTGCCCACGTGCCACACAATCGCGAATATCTTCTACTATCGCAGCAAACTTTTCGGTCTGTGTCAGATAGATCAGGTCGGTCTGGTCATCACGCAGCATCGTCTGATTGGTCGGAATCACGACCACTTCCAGGGCATAAATCTGCTGAAACTCAAATGCCTCGGTATCAGCGGTACCGGTCATCCCGGACAGCTTGTCATACAAGCGGAAGTAGTTCTGGAAGGTGGTCGAAGCAAGGGTCTGGTTTTCCTGCTGGATCGGCACCTGTTCTTTGGCTTCAATCGCCTGGTGCAACCCTTCTGACCAACGCCGCCCCGGCATACTACGCCCGGTAAATTCGTCGATGATCACAATTTCACGGTTGCGCACAATGTAATCCACATTCCGCTGGAATAACACGTGCGCCCGCAACGCAGCATTCGTATGGTGCAGCAACATGATGTTCGCAGCATCGTACAGGCTATCTTCTGCACCCAGCAGACCCATCTCCAGCAACAGGCCTTCGACCTTTTCATGCCCCTGATCGCTCAGGAATACCTGACGTGATTTTTCATCTACCGAATAATCACCTGGCCCGAAGTCCGGTTTGCCCTCGTCATTCGTGACCGGTGCCTGCCGCGCCAGTTGTGCCGGAATCGCATTGATTTTCTGATATAACGTCGAACTGTCCTGGGCTGGCCCGGAGATAATCAACGGAGTCCGTGCCTCGTCAATCAGAATGGAGTCGACTTCATCCACTATCGCAAAATGGCGTCGCTGGACTCGTTGTTCAGCCGTAAACGCCATATTGTCACGCAGGTAATCAAACCCGAATTCATTGTTCGTGCCATAGGTAATATCGCACGCATATGCCCCGCGACGATGACATGGCTTCAGTTGCGGATAACCTGCTGCGTCAGCCTCCGGAACATACTCCGGATCAAAACAAAAAGACGCACTGTCCGGGCCTTGCCCACTGGACCCGTTCACCACACCAACACTGAGCCCCAGTGCATGGTACAACGGCCCCATCCATTGCGCATCGCGTCGTGCCAGGTAGTCGTTCACTGTCACCACGTGCACGCCCTTACCAGGCAGTGCATTCAGGTAAGCAGCCAGGGTCGCCACCAGGGTTTTGCCTTCACCGGTACGCATTTCCGCAATTTTGCCCTGATGCAGCACCATGCCACCGATCAACTGCACATCAAAATGTCTCATTCCCAGCACACGCTGACTGGCCTCACGCACCAACGCAAATGCCTCGGGCAGCAACGCATCCAGGCTATGCGGGTCATCTGGTGTCAGCTTCGCCCGGAGTTGCGGCGTTCTGGCAGCCAGATCTGTCAACTGACTCAGTTCCTCATCCCAGGCGTGAATCTGTGCAACCTGTTTGCGCAGGTGCTTGATCAGCCGGTCATTGCGACTACCGAACACTTTTTTCAGAAGAGCTTGAAACATAAGTACAAACCTGGAAATAACACGGGCAAGGCGACCAGATGAGTCACACAGTGACAACAGCTGACAGGACAGGGCGAATCGCTTATTATCCTACAATCCACAACCCTTGTATCAGCCGATCCGGAACCTGTCCGTCAACTAAACCATGTCCACCAGGCACTTGTTATATCTGTTCCGCCGCGCCCCACACGGCACCCTGTATGGTTGGGAAGCCTTGCAATCAGTGCTGGTAGGTGCAGCATTTGAACAACAGGTCAGCCTGATGTTTGTTGCCGACGGCGTCTATCAGCTGGTGCGGGGAAGTGACACCAGCGCAACCGGTATCAAAAACTTTATGCCGATTTATCAGGTACTGGCAGACTATGGGGTGAGTCAGCTGTATGTTGATCAGGCCGCTCTGGCTGACAGAGGCCTGGATCAGCACCGTTTATGGCAGGTCACCGATGAGGAAACCGGTCGTGACCTGCTGAACTTATGCGATACACAGCAGTTACAAAAGGTACTGGCCACAGCCGATGTGGTCTTCAGCTGATGGCTGACCTGTTCACAGTGAATAAATCACCATTTGAAACCAACGGCCTGAGCACTGCATTGCGCCTTGCCAGCGCTGACGCGGGCATTCTGTTGCTGGAAGACGGGGTGTATGCCGCGATGCGCGGGACCCGTTACGAAGCCCTGATCACACAACACCCGGACAAATCGTTTTTTGTACTACACCCTGACCTTGCCGCACGTGGCCTGAGCACGGATGAGCTGATCACAACTATCTATCCGGTGGACTATGCCGGGTTTGTAGACCTGGTGGTTGCTCACGACAAGGTACAGGCCTGGTAATCCAAATCAAATTTGAATCGTGGGCAGGTTTAACCTCGTCCACGACCAAAGGGACGAGAGCGACGCCTCTCCCCCTTTGGAAACCCCCATTGTGCTGTCCCCGCCGCAAGCGGCGGGGTATTGCCAGAATCAACCGGACAAACTATGCCCGATCATGCTGATTTACCCTGGGAAACCGATGCGGACGGCTATCTGTGCCATCTGCAGGACTGGTCGCCACAGGTCGCACAACAACTGGCGATGCAGGATAACATCACACTCACCGACGCCCATTGGGAAATCATACATTTTCTGCGCGATTATTATGCGCAGTACCAGATTGCCCCCGCAATGCGCACCTTAACCCGTAAAGTCGGCGAAACTCTGGGACGCGACAAGGCCAGCAGTCATCACCTGTATAGTCTGTTCCCAGATGGCCCGGCAAAACAAGCCAGCCGCTATGCCGGGCTGCCCAAACCAACGCGCTGCCTGTAAGTTTGCAGATGTCAATGCACAGAATCCACCTGCACCGCCGACTGTATATATTGCTGCTGGTGTGGCTCACCCTGGGCTGCGAACAAACCGACCAGTTGTACCGGATTCAGCAAAACAAGCTACTACATGTCGCTTTGCTGTCTCCCCCTGCCTACCAGCAACGACAACACCAACCCGGGTTTGAACAGGAACTGCTCCAGACATTTGCTGACACGCTGGGACTCAGCATACAGTGGCACCCGGTCACTACCGCAGACCAGATCAACACCTTATTGCGCGACGCCCGGGTACACCTGGCCATCGGTCTGGCCGACACGCCGGATCACCAGCGTTATCTGCGTTTCAGCGACAGCTACCGCACTGTGCAGATCCGGCTGGTGTATCGCTATGGCACACCTGAACCACAATCACTCACCAAGCTGACGGATACGCTGTATATTGCAGCATCCCCCCTCATTTTGCCGGCCAGCCTCTCTCAGCAATATCCACAACTACATATCCAAGCCTGGCCGCTTACAAACAAGGTCACTGTTCTGCAGGCACTGAATCAGGGCCAGATTCGCTATGCCCTGACCAGTTCAGATGATTTCGACCTCGCCCGGCAGGTGTATCCCTACCTGACACCAGGCCCGATTGTGGGTAAGCCACTGGCACTGGCCTGGGCCTTTCCGGCACAGGACGATGGTTCACTCCGTCAGGCCGCGAATCACTTTTTACACCAATGGCAAACCAATGGATCACTCGCCCACCTGACAGAACGTTATTACGGCCATCTGGACCGATTCGGCTTTGTGGACAAACAACGGTTTCGCCGCCATCTGCATGAACGCCTGCCACAATACCGCGCCTGGTTTCAGCAGGCAGCACAACAGACCGGACTGGACTGGCGCATTCTGGCCGCGATGGGTTATCAGGAATCACACTGGCGCGCGGATGCCGTCTCACCGACCGGTGTGCGCGGCCTGATGATGCTGACCCACCCGACTGCCAGACAACTCGGTATCCAGGATCGTACAGACCCGCAACAAAGCATCCTGGGTGGTGCCCGTTATCTGCAGAGCCTGATGCGCCGACTGCCGGAACGCATCAGCGGCGAAGATCGCCTCTGGCTGGCGCTTGCCAGCTACAATGTCGGGCTGGGGCATGTCGAAGATGCCCGCGTGCTGACCGAACGCCAGGGTGGCAACCCGGATTTGTGGCACCAGGTCAAACAACGCCTGCCACTGCTACGTCAGAAACACTATTACCACACCCTCAAGTACGGCTATGCACGCGGCAATGAACCCGTCACGTATGTGGATAACATCCGCTACTACTACGATATGCTGACCTGGCACGAACAACACCCCGACACACTGGCGAAAACACCAGAATGAACACCCCTGAACTCTTAGCCCCCGCCGGAACACTGCGCAACATGCGCTATGCATTTGCATATGGCGCTGATGCAGTGTACGCCGGCATGCCACGTTACAGCCTGCGGGTGCGTAACAACGACTTTATGACCGACAACCTGCGTATCGGCATCACTGAAGCACATGCGCAGGGGCGACAATTCTTTGTTGCAGCCAATGCGATGCCACACGGTGCCAAGCTGGAGACCTTTCTGCGCGATATGGCACCGGTCATTGAGATGAGGCCGGACGCCCTGATCATGGCCGACCCGGGCCTGATCCTGCTGATACGCGAACGCTGGCCAGAGGTGCCGATTCACCTGTCAGTCCAGGCAAATACCGTCAACGCCGCCGGGGTGCAGTTCTGGCAGAACGCCGGCATCAGCCGGGTAATTCTGTCACGCGAATTATCCCTGGACGAAATTGCCGCGATTCGTGACGCCTGCCCGGATATAGAACTCGAAATATTCGTACACGGTGCCTTATGCATCGCCTATTCAGGCCGATGCCTGTTATCCGGCTATTTCAACCACCGTGACGCCAACCAGGGCACCTGCACCAATGCGTGCCGCTGGGACTACAAAATCGCCAAAGAAGACCTGGATGCCGTGGCCGCAGATACCACCATTCCGGTCTCACAAATCAAACGGCACCCGGCGGCAAATGAAATGTATTATCTGGAAGAGCGTAGCCGCCCAGGCGAATTCATGCCGATCTTTGAAGATGAGCATGGCACCTACATCATGAATTCAAAAGACCTGCGAGCCGTAGAACATGTGCAACGCCTGACGCAGATTGGCATCGACTGTCTGAAGATTGAAGGCCGCACCAAATCACACTACTACACCGCCCGCACCACCCAGGTCTACCGCCAGGCGATAGACGATGCCGTGGCTGGCCGGGCATTTGACCCGGGACTGATGGGAGAACTGGAAAATCTTGCCAGCCGGGGCTATACCGATGGCTTTCTGCAGCGTCATGCCAGTGACGAGCTCCAGGCCTATCGCCGGGGTGCATCCGTCATGGATAAGTCACAATTTGTCGCAGAAGTGAATACAGTGCATACCGACACCGGGCTGGCAGAACTGACGGTCAAAAACAAATTCAGTGTGGGCGATGAACTGGAACTGATCACCCCGACAGGGAATCAACGCTTCCGCCTGGAACATCTGTTTGACACCACCGGGAGCCCATTGGAACAGGCACCTGGCAGCGGCTGGGTGGTACAGACACACTTGCCACAGGCCGCAGATCATCTGGCACTGATCACCCGCTTTACCGACAGCCACTCCGCACAAACGACCTGACACGACAGAACAAACTATGCACGATATACAACTGACATTAACAACAACGGCACAACACAAGATGGCTGAACTGCAAAGTGAAGTCGGAGACGAGGCCGAGGGCATCCGTATCTTTGCCACGCCAGGCGGTTGCAGCGGCATGAGCTTCGGTATGACCTTCACCGACCAGATTAGCGAAGATGATACAGTCTGCCGATATGATGATTTTGCCCTGGTGATTGACGCCGGTACGCTGGAACATATTCGCGGCGTTGAGATTGATTTTGCCACCCAGGCCGGTGATGCTCAGTTTTTATTCAACAATTTGCAACCGATCGCCAACGCTGGCTGTAACGGCTGCCCATCGCAACAAGGTGGCGGCTGCGCTTAGCCGGTGGAACGACACCAAACTCGATAACGACGCCAAACGAACACAACGACCAGATACCACAACCCACTGACCGCACCATACAAATGGGCATCAACCAGCACCGGATGCCCAATCCAGGCACTATGCTGGGCACCGATCGCCACTTGTTCCCAGACTAATTTGACCAGCAGCCCAAGCCCGACCAGAATAGCCAGCCAACGCTCACGACAACCGCTCAGCGCCACTACTAACAAGCCATGCAACACACCAGACAAGCCAACATACCAGATTACATCAGACCACCATAAACCAGCACTGACCCCAAAACAACACCACAAACAAGCGATACACCAGTGCCTGGCCGGAATACTGGTACCAGACAACAGATAGATCAACGGCCAGGCAGCCACATTGAATAACCAGTGCCAAACATTCAGGTGTATCCAGTGAGCACTGAACAAACGCCAATACTCACCCATTTGTACTGCCTCACGCTGATAGGCCAGACTGGAAGATTGATCCAGGCCCAGTAAGGCAGCACTCACTATCATCGGGCCAGCCAGCAGGCAACCGTGGCACTTCATGACGTACTGTCAGCAGGCTTATGCTGTTTTTTCTCCTGGCCACGACCAAACCAATAACTCAGTACCTGACCTACCCCCGCTGTCAGGGCTCCCAGCAGGATCTGTAGCTCATTCATAAAAGAGTTTTCGCCCTTCAGCATATTTAAATGATCGCTGGCCTCAATGAAGAACATTGAAAACACAATACAAAAATAGGCTGTTATAAACACCAGACTCAGCAGAAACTGCGGATTCATGATGCCGTTCTTCCGGTGCTTACCCTCCGATGGTTCAGGTTGAGTATTCTTAACAAATTTAAGATCCAACCCTAACTGTCTGATCTCAGAGGTAAATCGCTGATCCAGTTCTTTCAGAACGTGCAAACCAGCAGGTTCACTGAGTAACGCCTGGATCTGTGCTTCATCTTCTGCTCCTGTATCAGCCAACGTATCCGGCAAATGACTCAGAATATATTTTTTTGCCAGCGCATGAAACGGACTATCCAGCACCTGCGCTAACATCGGTGCGACCGGCTGCAATAAAGATATCGTCTGTTGCATCAACTTACTCCACCTGCACTGATCACGACCAGCGCATTCCGTTAATGCGCTGTGTTACTTATTATTCTGACGACATGTTGCAATATATTGCAACATCGCTGCATGCACCTTGCGGTTGCCGGCAAGCAAATCACCCTGCTCCAGGGAACTGGTCTCTCCCAACAAAGTTGTCACGATGCCACCTGCCTCGCGCACCAAGAGCATACCTGCGGCAATATCCCACGGCTGGATACCCTGCTGCCAGACGGCGTCCAGACTACCGGCAGCAACATGCGCCAGATCCAGGGCTGACGAACCACTCTGACGCAAACTGATACCTGCCGTAAGCAATGCCTGTTGTACAGCAAAATATAATGCCTGTTGGTCGGTATCACAACGTCCCATACTGGAACACACCAGGGTACCATGCGATACCAATTGCTGACGGATACGCAACCGCCGATCATTCAACAATGCACCACCACCACGCTCAGCAACATACAGGTTATTACACACTGGCTCATAAATAACGCCAGTCTGCACCAGGCCACGATGACGCAATGCAACGGAAACCGCAAACTGTGGCAGACCATGCAGATAATTATGGGTCCCATCCAGAGGATCAATGATCCACTCAGAATCACCCTGGCCCTGGACACCGCTTTCTTCTGCCAGCACCGCATGGCCCGGATACACTTCCCGTATCGTCTGAATAATCGTCTGTTCTGCCTGCTGGTCTACCATAGAAACCAGTTCACGTTCTGACTTCCGCTGCACGCGTAAGGTGTCAACCCGGTGAAAATAACGCATCGCCAGGCTACCAGCCTTACGAGCAGCCCGAATGGCAATCTGAGTCGCTGGATTCATGATAAGTGTGCAGAGCAGATCGCTGCCTGCATCTCCTGAATAATATGCCGATAAGGCAACGTAGCATCCGGCCTGGCATCGGCAAAAATACCGGAACCGACCACAAAGGTATCCGCACCGGCAGCTGCCACCTGGGCAATATTGTCTGCCTTGATGCCACCATCCACAGACAGCCGCACCGGGCGATCTGCAATACGCTGACGCACTTGTTGTAACTTAGTCAGTGTACCCGGAATAAAGGCTTGCCCCCCGAAGCCAGGATTAACCGCCATCAGCAGAATCAGATCCAGTTGATCCAGCGCATAATCCAGATAGCGCAACGGGGTTGCCGGATTCAACGCCAGGCCTGCCTGGCAACCAGCCGATTTTATCTGCTGTAAGCTACGATCCAGGTGATCTGTGGCTTCCGGGTGCAGTGTGATACAAGTTGCCCCGGCTGCGGCAAATTCATCTATCAACTGATCTACAGGCCGCACCATCAGATGTACATCAATCGGTGCACGGATGCCATGACGTCGCAATGCGGCGCAAACCATCGGACCAAAGGTCAGGTTCGGCACATAATGATTATCCATCACATCAAAATGGATCCAGTCTGCGCCCGATGCCAGCACCGCCGTACACTCTTCCCCCAGACGGGCGAAATCAGCGGCTAACACAGAGGCAGCGATTTTAGCCTCCTGTCTCATCTGTCTGCCACCTGCATATGGTCAAGCTGCGCATCCAGCACCATCGTCTCTGTCCGATCCGGCCCGGTTGAGATCACCGCCAATGGCGTATCGCACAATGCAGCGATCCGCGCCAGATAAGATTTTGCTGCTGCCGGCAAATCGTCGTAACACGTGATGCCCGCCGTGTTGTCAGCCCAACCTGGCAATTCTTCATATACCGGCTCACAAGCCGCAAACTGCCTGCCGTCTATCGGCGGTGTTGTCAGTTCCTGACCCTGATATCGGTAGGCCACACACAGCTTCAGTGTCTCCAGGCCGTCCAGTACATCCAGTTTGGTGACACACAGACCACTGACACTGTTCAGCTGCAACGAACGCCGCAACGCCACAATATCCAACCAGCCACAACGCCGCTTACGTCCGGTCGTTGCACCAAATTCATGGCCCCGCTCGCCTAGCTGCTGGCCCACTGCATCATCCAGTTCAGTCGGGAATGGCCCGCTGCCCACCCGCGTGGTATACGCCTTCACAATACCCAACACATAATGCAACGCACGTGGACCAACGCCACTACCACTGGCAGCAGCGCCTGCCAGGGTATTGGATGAAGTCACATACGGATAGGTGCCATGATCAATGTCCAGTAAGGCACCCTGCGCACCCTCAAATAAAATTCGCTGACCTGCCTGAGACAAAGCATGCAACTCAGCCGGAACATCTGCAATCAGCGGCTTGATCCGTTCCCGATAGGCCAGAGCGGCATCAATCACCGGCTGACAGGCAAGTGGCTCCGCAGCGCCAAATACCTGCTGCAAAATCGCATTGTGGTACGCCATCACTGCTCGCACCCGCTGGCTGAAGTGATCCGCATCCAGTAGTTCATACAGGCGGATGCCCCGGCGAGCAGCCTTATCCTCATAACAAGGGCCGATACCCCGTCCGGTGGTACCAATCGCCAGATTGCCCAGTGCACGCTCACGCGCCTGATCAAGCGCAATGTGATACGGCAGAATCAGATTACACGCACCGCTCACCTGCAACCGACCAGCCGTTGCGATACCAGCCTGCGCCAGTGTCTCCAGTTCTTCCACCAGCGCACTCAGCGACAACACCACGCCATTCCCGATCAGGCAACGTACCTGTGGGCGCAGAATCCCTGATGGAATCAGATGCAGTACCGTCTTTTCACCCTGGATCACCAGGGTGTGGCCCGCATTGTGGCCACCCTGAAAACGCACCACCGCAGCAAACTGGTCTGTCAGCCAGTCCACGATTTTACCCTTGCCTTCATCGCCCCACTGAGTGCCAATGACAACCAGATTACCCGACATACCTCATTACCTGCATTGAATCAAATTTAAATCGTGGGCAGGTTGCAACCTCGCCCACGACCAAAGGGGCAAGAGCGGTGCTCCTCCCCCTTGGGAATTCCCCATTGTATTGTTCCCGCCACAACCGGAGCGGCTGCTTACCTATTTCACATCACCAGAACACCTGCCTGGATAATGCTGCAATTGCTGCTGGCTGAATAAAGGCTGCATACACGCATCCATATGCCGTTTCAGTGGAACGTAAGTCGTAAGATCATAGCCTTTAACATCAACCGCTACCAGCAATGCGCTTTCCTGAAATAAGGTATACAAACGGCCAACCAACACTGCAGATACATCACCGTGTAAAACAAGATCAATATCTGAGTTCGGACGATAAGTCCCGGTCGCTCGGGAACCAAACAAAGCGACACTTTTAATGCTATCTGCATAAGGTGCCAACACAGCCTGT
>JAHDCB010000039.1 GCA_020630035.1 Gammaproteobacteria bacterium | reverse complement strand
CCGGTACACTAGCCGCATAGTATAGCGGTATCACGATCTGGGTATGCTCCGATGCAGGCGAGCCGGTTGTTCCAACCAATTTGATCGTTTGTATCGGTGTGCATTTTTCACGGTACGAGCGTAATGATCTGGCACGAGTCCGACGACCACTTTTTACTTCGACCGGCACCACCTGCCCCCGGCCATTATCCAGGATAAACTCTATTTCAGCACGAGCATCCTGCCAGGAGTAGCCCGGCTCCAGCCCAACGGCTGCCAACTCCTGCTGAACAAAGTTTTCCGCAACATAGCCCTTGCAGGCTTCGTTCTGTTGTTTGATCGCAGCATAGTGGGCACCCAACTGGTGATTCAACAGCCCGGTATCAAATAAAAACAGCTTGACCTGATTCGCCTTGCGGTAAGCAGCCAGTGGTGTTTGTGGTCGACCGGTCAGCAGATAGTTTTTCAGGATCAGGCGGCTCTGATGCAGCCAGTTGATCGCATTCGCAAAATCAGCATAACGGCGTTTACGCGGCATAATCTGGTTAAACCGGAACCGGTTCACTGATTCATCCAGCACCATCGCAAGTTGTGCTGGTATGGCATCAAACACAGCGGCTATCAGTTGAGCATCCACCTTGCCTGCATATTTGCCAAAATCACGCTGGTAGCCTGCGATCAGATTGCCCTGTATCCGTGAGACCGCCATCACGCGCTCTAAAATTGGCTGATCTGCCAGAGCAAACCAGGTCGCCACAACCTCTGGCATACCACCAGTGAAATAATAATCCGTCAGTTGGTCAAATAACTGAGCATGCACAATGACTGAATTCAGTTGTTCGGCATACGCCTCTATCAGTGCAGAATTGCCGGATGCTGATAAAAATTCCTGAAAGGTCAACGGCCTGAGTTGATATTGCTCAACCTTACCAACCGGGAAAGACTGCAATAATCCGATATTAGAACCAGTCGCAGCCACAAACCAGGTCGCAGTTCGTTCAGCGAAATATTTCAGTGCAGCGACTGCCCTGGGACACTCCCCGATTTCATCCAGAATTAACAGGTCAGTGACTGGATTAAAGGCCTGGCCAGTCAGCAACGCCAGGTTACGAATCAGTGTTCTCGGCTCCAGGTCGCCCGCGAAGGCATCGGCCAGTTTCGGCATCACCAGAAAGTCCAGATGTAACGTCTGTGGAAATTCCTGGCTGAACAGTGTCTGCAATAAATAGGTTTTACCCGTTTGCCGGGCACCGTCAATCAAGATTGGTTTGCGCACCCGCTGGTTTTTCCAGGCAATTAACTGATGCAGCAATTGTCGTTGCATAACCTTCTCTGCGAAAATGTAAAAAGGTTATCCTACACTTTTATGCGCATAAAAAGTGCCGATATTCACATTTTTATGCGCATAAAAGTGTGGAAAATTGCTGATATAGTCGCTCGACCGCACCCTGATTGCGCTGTACATAGTCTCGTCCGGCCTGCCCGGCTGCCCGACACACTAATGGGTTATTCAGCCAGTGGGACAGGGTTACTGCCAGATGTGTCGCATCCTCAACCTGCTGCGCCGCACCACACTGGCGTAATTGCCGGGCGATGTCTGCAAAGTGAAATGTATGTGGCCCGAAACATACCGGAACACCCTGCGCCACTGCCTCCAACATATTATGCCCACCAACCGGAACCAGACTGCCGCCAATAAAGGCGATATCGGCGGTACCCAATAAGGTGCTCAGTTCACCCATCGTATCCGCCAGATAAACGCTGGTATGCTCTCGCAGAGGTTCACCCTGGCTGCGACAAACAAAATCATGTCCACTGTGCCGGATACTGGTGGCTACGGCGGCAAAACGTTCCGGATGACGCGGCACCAGAATCAAGCACGCACCTGGATGCACCTGGCGCAGTTGGGTATGTGCCGCGAGCATGATCTCGTCTTCCCCGGCATGGGTACTGGCCGCAATCCAGATCGGGCCGCTCGGCCAGGTCTGACGCAGGGCTCGGGCGACTTGCTGGTCTGGTAACGGCTGGTCATATTTCAGATTACCCGTCACCTGAATCTTTGATTCTGGTATACCCAGACTATGCAACCGGGCTGCATCTGCCGAGGTTTGTGCTGCAACTGCCGTGAGTTGCGCCACAGTCTGGCAGGTAAAGTGCCGCAATCGCTGGTAGCCTGCCTGTGATCGAGCAGATAAACGCGCATTCACCAGGTAAACCGGTATGCCTTGGCTTGCCGTCTCGGACAACAGATTAGGCCAGAGTTCTGTCTCAACCAGGATCAGAGCCCGAGGACGTAAGGTATGCAGGAAGCGTCGCAAATAACGTGGCAGATCGTATGGCAGGTAGCTGTGCGGCAGACTATGGCCAAACAGTCGTTCTGCCTGGGCTCGTCCGGTTGGTGTGGTCTGGGTCAGGTAGAGTGGTAGCGTCGGATGTCTGGTCTGTATTAGATGGATAAATGGCGCAATCGCCTGAGTTTCTCCGACCGACACAGCATGAATCCAGACACTGCCTGGCTGTTCTGGTACTGTGATATGCCCGGTACGCTCCTGCCAATGCTGCCGATAACCCGGGTTACTGCGCCCGCGCCAGTATAGCCGCAACCAATACAGCGGTCGCCCCAACCATAGCAGAACGCTATACAGGTTCAGCCACATACTGCCGCCTGCGCCTGAATAGTGGCAATCAGTTGGCTGGTGGATAAAGTCTTGGTGTATTCGGTTTCGATACGCACGACCTGACCACCAGCTTGCTGCACAATATCAGCCCCCACTATCTGGTCTTCAGCATATTCTGCACCTTTCACCAGCACATCCGGCTTGATTTGTGCCACCAGCCTTTCCGGCGTCAGGTCTTCATACAATACAATCCAGTCAACACTAGCTAACGCCGCCAGCACCTGCGCGCGATGTTGTTGCTGGTTAATCGGTCGTTGCGGCCCTTTCAGGGCCTGAATGCTGGTATCGGTGTTGGTTGCCACCAATAATCGATCTCCCAACTCTGCGGCCTTGCTCAAACACTCAGTATGCCCGGCATGCAAAATATCGAAACAACCATTCGTCATCACAATACGCTCACCCCGTGCACGAGCAGCCTGTACCTGTGCCAGCAGTTCTATTTCTGCCAACACGCCGGAGCGGTAATCCGGTGTCGTCGTGGCTGATACTGATGGTGCTGTCAGTTGCGGATACATCGCCTGGTAAGCCGCTCGTAATTCCGCATGCGTGACACTCGCGGTTCCCCGCTTACCCACAACACAGCCGGCTGCCAGGTTCGCCAACCGGGTCGCCGAAGACAGTGTCACCCCTGCCGCTATGGCACAGGCCAGGGTAGCAATCACCGTGTCCCCGGCTCCTACCACGTCGTACACCTCACGCGCTTGAGTCGGCAGATGGCAAGGTGGCTGCTCAGCCTGCAACAGAGTCATACCCTGCGCTCCCCGGGTAATCAGCAATGCCTGTAACTGACAGTCCTGTATCAATTGCTGGCCTTTTGCAACCAGGGTGTCATTATCCGGACAAGGGCCAACAATGGATGTATATTCCAGCCAGTTCGGTGTCAGCAGTGTCGCGCCCTGGTAACGCTGGTAGTCTGTTCCTTTCGGGTCAATTAACACGGGTATCCCGGCTTGCCGACACGCCTGGATATAGGGTTGCGGATCTGTCAGGGTCCCTTTCGCATAGTCCGACAAAATGACCATCTGCTGATCCGGCAACACCGCCAGAAAGGCTTGATACACCTGTTCCTGGGTCGTCGGCTCTGTAACCATGTGCGCATTATCAACCCGCAGCAGGTGCTGCTGGCCCAGAATACGTAACTTGGTATGTGTCGCAGCCGTTGGATGCACAATAAGCCGATCCCGGATATCCAACTCTGCCAGCAGTTGCTGCAAGCGTGTACCTGGCTCATCCTGACCAATCAGACCACATAAAGTCACTTGCCCTGCCAAAGCGACGATATTACCGGCGACATTCGCCGCACCACCAGGCCGATCATCCTGACGTTGTACCTGTACCACCGGTACCGGTGCTTCTGGTGACAATCGATCAACCTGGCCATGCCAGTATCGATCCAGCATGATATCGCCGCATACCAGGACACGAGCTGAACGAAAATCAGGTAGTTGCATGAGAAGTTCGTCTCTGGGCAAAAAAGGTCTGTAACAAGTCGCTCGCTGCTGCTGCGGCCAGGCCACCTGTGCATTCGGTGTGATGGTTAAACCGGTGATCTGAAGGTAACAAATCAAATACACTACCGGCTGCGCCGCTGCGCGGCTGCCTGGCACCATACACCACCCGGGCAATCCGGGCATGCACAATCGCCCCGGCACACATCACGCAAGGCTCCAGCGTGACATACAGTGTGCTGCCGGTCAGGCGATAATTGCCAAGCTGCCGGGCGGCGGCACGAATTGCCTGGATCTCCGCATGTGCAGTCGGATCCTGCGCGTAAATCGGCTGATTCCAGCCAGTGCCGATAATCGAGTCCTGATACACCACCACTGCACCGACCGGCACCTCGCCAGCAGCAGCAGCCCGCTCCGCCAGAGTCAAGGCTAGCTGCATATAATCTGCCGGCTGCATCAACCTTTACTCAATAAGCTAGTCAATTCGATATGTAGTGCAATCCGGCCACCCGGCAACAGGCTACCACCACTTAACCAGGATAAGTGCATCTGTGACAGGCGGATAGGTCTGATCAACCGCCGACGATAGCCTATGACCCGATCAACACGCACCGCATCCTGCGTATGAGTCAGCAGCACCGTCATATCCCCCGCTAACATCCCCGCAGATAATGTCTGCCCGGATGTGAACAGGGCATGCAGTTCGCTCAGCCGATACGTTATCCCGTCATATGTCAGGGATTCCTGTTGTGTGCTACCCGGAATACGTGCCACCCGCAACAACTGATCAGGTAAAAAGGCATACACCTGATCCTGATGCTCTACCAGCAACACTCCCTCCAGAGCATACTGATAGTCCAGAGTCACAGGCTCCCCGATGGCCTGTGTATCAAGATACAATTGCGCCTGCAGAACCTGGCTGTTGCGCTGTAGCCTTAAGGCAAAATCACTAGGGTCAGAGTATGTTTTAAGATGAGACTCTAACCCACTGAGCAAAGGAACAATCAGGTCCGTCTGGACATAATCCTGCCGGCTATCTAGCCAGACCGTATGCTGATAACGCGCAGCCTGCGCCTGAAGAGGTGTCATCAGGTGCTGGATCGGACTCAGACGTTTCGCAAGTAATGCTGCGTGCAAGGCCTCAGCAGCCGCAACCGTCGGGCACTGATGCTGGAGTGTTTCAGCCTGGTGTAATAGCCAGTCCAGTTCAGATGTACGCAGTGCAATACAAGCTGTATCTTGCGGCTCATCACACACGTAGCTATCCGGCAATGGTATATCGCGCAGGTTATCTGATACAGGCCAGGGCATTATGCCGTTGCACTCAACACGGGTTGTTCCGACGTTGGTGCCGACTGATATAGTGCTAAGGCAGCCTCCAACGGGGCAATCTTAGCATTCAGCTCAACTGTCGCCTCAGCAGTCTGAGTCACGCCTTCCGTGGTTTGTTGACCGATAGTATGGATGATATGCAGGTGATCACCCAGCAAACGAACTGCTTCAGACTGTTGTTCAGTCAAGGCATACCATTGACTCAGGGGTTCAGACAGATCATGGCTATCGGCATGCAATTGCGCCAACTGTTGCTGTTGCCGGGTATAAGCTGCTACATCCAGATCAAGTTGCTCAGCCTGGTGCCGCAACTGCTGCAAACCCGTCTGTTGATGTGTCTGCACTGTCTGTAACTGGCTACTGATCTGGCGAGTCGTGTCACTCGCCTGCTGTGCCAGACGTTGTACCTCATCACTCACCACCCGAAAGGCACGTCCGGCCTCTCCAGCCATAGCCGCCTGCATCGCCGTATTCAACGCCAGAATATTGCTCTGGTCAGCCAACTCTGCAATCAGGCTGATCTGTTGCTGAATCTGCTGTGTTGTTGCCTCAGCCTGCTGCAGATGCTGCACTGCTGTTTGTTGCTGTTGCTGGGCATCTGCCAGCACTGACGATGCATCAGGACACGCCAATTGTGTCAGTGCCTGTTGTAAACCTGTGATCTTAGCCTGCGTATCCTGCGCCTGCGTAGCAGACTGACTCAACTGACGTGCCAGATCTTGCTGTTGTGTCAGTACTTGCGACACCTGATCCTGCTGATGTTCAGTTGTTTCCTGCAAACGCAAGGTACTCGCCTGAGTTTCATGACTGCAATTGAGTAGCTGCAGGTAAGCCGCCCGGGCCTTTCTGACCAACTGTTGTACCGGCGTGAACGCTGCACGTATCACTTCCGGCGCATCCTCGGCGACCGCCAAATCGCCATCGGCAAGTTGCTGCCATGCCAACTGCCCCTGTAATTGCTGCTGGTAACACTGTTGCGCATACTGATGCTGCTGATTCAGTGCTCGCCGCATGCTAAGCCACCATAACAACAAAAATAACACGCCACCTGCCGCCAGCAATGGTTGCAACTGCGACAACAGGTCATCCGGCACCCCGGAGATACGGAATGTCAGGGTATAACTCAGTACACTGACACTGGCCAAAGCAAACAAACCATATATAAACCGGCTGATTCGGTTAAGTCCCGGAGGGGCATCCATATTCATCACCTATTGCTGTTTGTGAGACACTGCAAGCAGGGCAAAGAAGGCCGCTGCTTTATCCAGACTTTCCTGATATTCCGCTGCATATTCTGAATCAGTCACAATGCCACCACCTGCCCAGTAATACAATTGATGATCTTTGTGCAGCAAGGTACGAATACACAGATTGCTGTCCATATTGCCATTCAAACCGAGCCAGAAAATGCTACCGCAATACACCTCGCGGCTGACCGGCTCCAGTTCATCAATAATCTCTACTGCGCGCCGTTTCGGCGCACCTGTGACTGAACCGCCCGGAAAACAGGATTGTAATAAATCTAAGGCGTCCTTGCCCGCCTGTAGCTGCCCGCTGACTGTACTAACCAGATGATGCACTGTCGCATATGAGTGCAGCTCACATAACGCAGTCACCTGCACGCTGCCTGGTCGACACACGCGCGCAAAATCATTGCGCAACAAATCAACAATCATACTATTTTCTGCCCGGTCTTTCAGGCTGGCACCTAGTTCAGCCCGCAAATGTGCATCTGCCGCAGCATCCGTCAGTCTGGGGCGGGTGCCTTTGACCGGCCGGGTCAACGCCTGGTCACCCTGTACACCAATAAACTGTTCCGGTGAATTGCTGCACACCACCATATCAGGATACGCCAGATAAGCCCCATAGGGCGCCGGACTGAGCTGACGCAAACGGCAATACAGTGACCAGGGGGATTCCGTGGTTTCAGCCACAAAACGTTGGGTCAGGTTAATCTGATACGCATGCCCCTGGTGCAAATAGTATTGCACCTGATCAAAAAGACGTGCATATACCTCCGTACCCAGGCCTGTGTCAGTCAACATGGCCACACCTGGCACTGGTACGACAGGCTGCGCATCCGGCATCACCAACGTGCACAATGTATCCCAGGCACGACGTGTCTGCACCGCCTGACCAGCCCCCACCAACACCGCTGTATGCTGCTGGTGATCCACAACAATCGCCCAGTCATACAACCCAGCACGCCAATCAGGGAACAACCGTGCCTGTGAACAAGCCGGACGACCCAGCCAGGCACGACCCAGCTCGTAACTGAGATACCCGATCCAGCCACCACAAAAAGGAACCGACGGCGGTGGCTCACACCCGGGCCGTAATGCAGCACGTACCGTATCCAGCACACCGTCAGCTGTATGTACCGTACAACTCAGTTGATCTACCGGCTCCGCCGCCAGAATATCGTAGCGTCCGACACCACCACTATCCAGCCAGACCGGCCAGTCCAGTGCCTGAATCCTGGCAAAATAACAGCTCGCATCCGCCCGATACGGCAACACGTGATAACGCGGCCAACTGGTACCACTCATGCCCGGTATTGCCAAGCCCCCGTTGTTGGTGCACCGTCCAGGGTTGTTTCCGGATCAGGTTGCCAGGTAATCCAGTGTTCAATCTGTTGCGCCAGCGCAAAATCCTTCGCCGTGACACCACCAGCGGAATGAGTCATCAGTTGTACCGTCACCTGCCCCCAGGCGACCTCGACCTCAGGATGATGCCAGGCCGCCTCTGCCAGGTGTGCAATCGCATTAAACAACATCACACTCGCCCGCCAACCATTCGCCTGATAAGTACGACACAATTTGCCTGCTGCATACTGCCAGGCCGGCAAGGTCGCTTCCAGCTCCGTATGGATACGAGCCTCAGTATAAAGTACATCCTGCATCAGCAAACCTCACCAGAATTGTGGCCAGATAATTTCGTACTCAGTTGTGCAACTTCTTCAACGGTTAATTCTGTCATGCGAGCAATCGCTGCCATATCCAGACCACCTGCGGCCATTAAATTCATTGCCACCTTAATACTACGTCTCTTCTCTCCTTTTTTTTCACCTTTTCTCATACCAATAACATATGAAGACTCGAATAAACTTGCTTGATAATGTAGATTATCCTGATATCTTTCATAGGCAATACGCTCCTGTTCAGGCAACTGCAGAACACTCAATGACTGTCTGGCTTTTCTGATACCTTTCGCCTTAAAATCTGCCTTGATATCACCATTCTTCAAAAAATAAATCCATTCATCCAATGTATCTTGCACAATATCATCAAAATTATTTACTTTGATCAGATAGTATTCCGGAAACAAATCACATATTTTATCTTTTTTATATATCTGTTGCTGGTCTTCTGATAATTGCAAGGTATCCTGACTGTGCAATCCGGTAAAACTGGTCAAACCATGATACACATAGTCCTTACCCTGACCTAAATCAAAATACAGAATATTCACTGAAATGACCTTCACCACATCAGCATACGGATCACTCTCATTGAGGTGTTCCGTAATAGCCTTTGAGGTACTGAATAAAATCCTCTGCAAATAATCAAATTCACGCTCGTATTGTACTTCAATAATGATAATTTCATCATGTTGGTTTTTAACCTTCAAATCAACCTGATTAAATTTATCTTCACGGCTCTCTTTATTACTTTCACTCTCAAGAATTTCCAGGATCTGAATATTTTCTTTAAGCAGCTCACTCAGAAAACCTTCCAGAATCTCAAAATTGGCCTTGCTTCTTAAGAGTTTTTTCATGGCCCAGTCAAAACTGATCAGTTTGCGTGGCATAAGCTACCCCCCTTGTCTACTGAAGTCACGGCATCTTCCATAACAAATACCGCAAATAATATCGGCTAGCCGGATTCAGTCAGCAACCTGGTTACAGCAAAACCTGCATCTGTATGCAGGAAGGTTGTTATCTGCTCGGCAACCTGCTCCGGTGCTGCATGTTTCCCCCGGAGAGCACATTCCCAGATCACCAGCACCCGCCAGGATTTTTCTCGCAACGCAGCAACATTACGCTTATCTCTGCTGACATTGTCACTGAATTTAGCCTGCCAGAAATCACGACGCGATGCAGGTGTACTGGTGAAATGGCAGCCATGCCAGTGCCAGAAACAACCATGAACAAAAATCATTGCCCGATATTTCGGCAGCACAATATCCGGTTTGCCCGGAAGATCTGCCCGGTGCAAACGATAACGGTATCCGTTCGACCAGAGCCAGCGACGAACCATCATTTCAGGCCGGGTGTCCTTTCCCCGGATGCTGGACATGTTAAAACTACGCTGTTCAGGCGAATGGACGTCCACTATGAAAAATTCGCCGCCTTATCTTCCGACAAACAAACAAACTGCTCAAAATCAATATCAGGTTGACCCTGGCGAGCATAATAAGCTGAAAAACGCGCGATGATATTCTTCACAAAAGGTAATGAAATATGAGTTTTTGGTTTTTCAAATTGCACATGAAATTTCTCACCTGATAACGATGTGAGTTTTCTGAAATTCAGAAAACCACCAACGAAAAAACTTGTTTGTGGAAGCCAATGGTAATAAGACGCCTTATTGTTTTTAAATGCCCTCTGCCATTTATCCCTTTTACTGTTGCTGAGGTTAGTATCCGGATAGTCTTTCAGCACCACTGAATGCAAATCAATCTCAACTAACAGAACCTTATCTGTATTACACTCACTATCATCACGGATAACAAGATCGCATGCCGGATTCATCACCACAAACCATGATCCACTGTCTTTTTGCCGGACTATACTGCCAGTACGGATTGCATCTGTCAGTGGTGGATGCAGATACACTTCTTCAGGAAAACATTTTTCACCATCATCATCCAGGAGTTGCAACAAATGATTCAGTGTATGGCGAAGGAGTGCTTTTTCAGTGCGAGATGAATCTTTTTCTCCATACTCTTCCCATTTGCTACGTTGTGGGAGAAGATTATTTCTGAATACTTCGTACAGGTTCTGCTCAATAATACCACGGCCACCCATAATACGGGTCAGCCCGGTGCGATAAATCTTCCGGAAACGATCCAGCAATTCCGCATATTCGACTTCGCCTTTTTTCAACACTTCAATATACGCATCACTTGGATCAACATCACCTGGTGTGCCAGTCAGTATAAAGGTGGGTATCCTGAAGTACGATTCTTTAATCTGTCTGACGACCTGATTACCTCCACTATTGTTACCACCAAGTGTCAGGTCAATAATTGCGCCATCAAAGCAATTCTCCAGCCTTCCGAATGCCTCTTTCACATTTTCCAGATCACAACACTCAGTAACTTCAATGCGACACTGTTGTTGAGTCTGATATCTTTCAATGGTATCCCGGCAGGCCTCAAGATCACTTTCCTCATCTTCCACAATTAACAATTGTAATTTATCCATCTCCTTTATCCTCAGTTACGGGTTGCAGCCTGAACCAGACACCCTGATCAGATACAAATGCCTTCAGTTCCAGGTGGTTCCGTACTGCCGCTTCCCCGGCAATAGCCAGCCCCAGACCAGTGCCGGACGGTTTAGTCGAAAACTGCGGTTCAAAAATCACTTCACGCTGAATCAGATCAGGCTCTATACCCGGTCCGGTATCACGATAGTCTACATGTAGCAGCACATCGCCTTCTGTCACAATATCGATCATGACTTTCTTTTGCTGCGTGTTTTTTTCACTGATCCAGTAAACGCTGTTGTCAACCAAATTGGTGAAAATCGCATAGATATCCTGCTGCCAGGATAGCCATCGAAAATCATCCGGGCCTGTAACTTCTACCACTATATGATGTGTTTTCATCTCTTCATCAAAAACAGAGATTGCATCCTGAATATCCTGTTTCAGATTCAATGGCTTGCGAGCAGCGCGCTTGCCAGCTGCCAGCGGATCAAGCTTCCCGAACAGTTTCACAAATATATCAGTATTCCGACTAATCCCCTCGACTATTGACATCATCTTCACCAGTATTTCCGGATCGCTGGCTTTTATAAACTCATCATGCCAGTAGCGCAGATTGGGTATCTGATTCCGGAAATAATTCAGTGGCCGCCTACCTTCATGCAGAATGACATTGATAATCTTACCCAGAGTTGCCTGACCTTGATAAACAGCCACAGTCTGGCGCAATGTGTCAGCGGCTCTGTTCCTGATTTCTGCATCCCGATCAATAACATCAATGATAGTATCTGCGGCTTGTTTATCCACCCCGATACTGGTCAATTTCGACCGAATATCTTTCTTCAGATTATCATATGAGAACAGAAGATCCAGTTGTGTTTCAAGTTTACGTTTCGATCTGCTCAACCCGGCCTTTTTTCTGTAATCAAAACGTCGTGTTTCAAGTTTTGCAATCACCTTTTTGGTGATATCTTTCAGTTTGTCGAAAGCTACATTTTCACGCAGCCCGTCCCGTGCACTCTTTTCCACCAATCCGGACAATTCATCTGACTGAATCTGTACGTAACCAATTGCCTGATTACTGCCAATTCTCATCGAAGGATTCTGGACACGTTCCTCATTAAGCTTGAGCCAGTCAAACTCGGGATCTCCGAGTGGCCGGATGCGAAACCCATTCCGGTAAACACCAATACCGTTGTACTCATTCAGTAGCTGTTTCGCCTGGAGTTTACCGACATAGTGATCCGATTCATCCTTAAGGCCACGGCTGATCAGTGCACCTATCGCTTCTTTTTCGCGATCATATACCCGGATATCAAACACCAGTTCGCCACAACCAGTCGGTTTATCATACTCAAATGGTATTTCTTCTTCTGTAGTATTACACGCCTTCTGTAGGGCATAGGTCAGCATACCGCTCCCGTCAGCACTGATTCTGCCCGCAATCCGATAATCGAACAAATCAAAAATCGGATAAGGCTGAACAGTTTCTGTGACGTTATCCACCTCAGGAAAGCCACTGACTTCCAGCTTCATACGGAAGCTATCATTGCTTGCCTGATCACTGATCGCAGCACTGACCGGAGAAGTCAACTTTTTCAGTTCAAAACGAAGCTTATCGAACTGTTTCTGCTGCCAGCTTGCCAGCAGAGTATTATCACCGCGCATTGTCAGCCGGGTACCCGCTGACTCAGATACTGTTGTGGTTTCAATCAGTATCTCAACATCATCCAGATATTGTGCCTGTTCAAATGTGT
>JAHDCB010000038.1 GCA_020630035.1 Gammaproteobacteria bacterium | reverse complement strand
TTGTCACAATAATTTAAAATCGTGACTCAGTCAACAAGTCATTGGCAGGCCTTACGCTGCGCGGCTACATCAACAATTGCAACACCAGGCCCACACACTTAAACTGGTCGGCTGATATCATCGCCCGACCAGAGCTCCGCTCACCGGACAAGTACAACCAGATCAAATCCGCAAACACCCGCTCACAGGAACACCCGACATGCCACGCAAACTGATCAGCTTTGACTGGGCGATGAAAAAACTGCTCAGAAGTAAGGCAAATTTTGACATTCTGGCAGGCTTTCTGAGCGAGCTGCTGAAAGAAGATATTCAGATTATTGAAATTCTGGAGAGTGAAAGTAACAAACAACATAGCCAGGATAAGTTTAACCGGGTAGACCTCAAGGTTAAGAATCAGCATGATGAAATCATTATCATTGAGGTGCAGCACGAACGTGAGTTTGATTATCTGCAACGAATTCTGTTCGGTACCTCGAAGGTCATTACTGAGCATCTGGACGAAAATGAGCCTTACTCAAACGTTGTGAAGGTGATTTCGGTCAATATTCTGTATTTTGATTTAGGCCAGGGTAAAGATTATGTTTATCATGGCAAAACAACCTTTCTCGGCCTGCATCATCAGGACACACTGGAATTATCTCAGAATCAACAAAAACTTTATAAAAAAAGTAAAATCAACGAGATATTTCCGGAATATTATCTAATCAAGGTGAATAACTTTAATGATACTGCGCGAGATAATTTAGATGAATGGATTTACTTTCTGAAACATGAAGAGATCAAGGAAGACTTTCGGGCAAAGGGTCTGAAAAAGGCCAAGCGGGAGCTGGATATTCTGAAATTGCCTGAAACAGAACGCATGGCTTATTCAAGATATCAGGATGATATGCATTATCAAGCCAGTATGGTTGAATCATCTTATACTGTGGGCGTGCATAAAGGTATAGAAAAAGGGATAAAGCAAGGTATACAACAGGGAATAAAGCAAGGTGTTCAGGAAGGCATAAAACAGCGCAATATGGAAATAGCTATAAACTTGTTAACCGCAGGCCAGCTTGATGCAAAAGCGATCTCTGAGATCACTGGTCTCTCTTTACACGAAATAACAAAATTAGCAACGTAGTCCATTCGGGGCTACGTGAAAATCTACTTCAGGCAGATTTTTAACGAACGTATTTGTAAGCAGAGTCGTTTTCAGTGGTACCCTGATACAATTATCTGGCGCGCAGCCGCCATCTCATATCACACCGGTCAACAGGAGAATCTCGGATGGCAGGCCATAGTAAATGGGCAAATATTAAGCACAAAAAGGCGGCCAATGATAAAAAGCGCGGCAAGCTCTGGTCTAAGTTGATTAAGGAAGTCACTGTGGCTGCTCGCCAGGGCGGTGGTGATATCAGCGCAAATCCTCGTCTGCGTCTGGCGATTGATAAGGCGAAGGCCGGCAATATGCCGAATGACACAATCGACCGGGCGGTTAAACGCGGTGCTGGCGGCGAGGACACCGGTAATTTTGATGAAATCCGCTACGAAGGCTATGCCCCGGGCGGTATCGCCGTGCTGGTGGATTGTCTGACCGATAACCGCAATCGCACCGCATCTGAGGTACGGCATGCCTTCACTAAGCATGGCGGTAATCTCGGCACTGATGGTTCTGTCGCCTATCTGTTTCAGAAACAGGGAATTCTGAGTTATGCGCCCGGTACTGACGAAGATGCACTACTGGAGCTGGCCCTCGAACTGGGTGCAGATGATGTGGTCGGGAACGACGACGAATCTGTCGATGTGTATACCAGTGCGGAAGAGTTTCATACGGTACACGACGGTCTGATAAAAAAAGACCAGGCACCTGATCATGCTGAAATCGCCTTTACTGCCGAAACGCAGATTGAGCTGCAGGGCGAAGCGGCAGAAAAGGTGCTGCGCCTAGTCGATTTTCTCGAAGACCTGGATGACGTGCAAGAGGTCTACACCAACGCCAATCTGACTGACTGAGTTTTCCCTGGATGCGTGTTTTAGGCATAGATCCGGGGTCCCGGACTACCGGATATGGTGTCATCGCCAGTCAGCGTCAGACCAGCACTTATCTCACCAGCGGCTGTATCCGCACCGAAAGTCGTGATTTCCCGGCCCGTCTGGGCGAAATCTTCAGCCAGCTGAGTGACGTGATTGCTGCCACCCAGCCAGATCAGGTCGCGATAGAACAGGTCTTTGTCGCCAAAAATGCCGGTGCCGCATTAAAACTGGGCCAGGCCCGTGGTGCTGCAATCACTGCCGCTGTCACCCGCAAGCTACCGGTATTTGAATACAGTGCCCGATCCGTCAAGCAAGCTCTGGTCGGCACCGGGGCCGCAGATAAAGCCCAAGTACAATATATGGTACAACTGATGTTAAGCCAGCAACGTCAGATGGGGCTGGATGAATCAGATGCCCTGGCAATTGCCTTGTGTCATGCGCACCATCAACATTTTTTTCACCGGGTAAGTCCGCAATGATCGGCTTATTACGTGGCAAGGTCGCACTCAAACAACCCCCGATGCTGATCCTGGATGTACAGGGCGTGGGCTATGAGCTTCAGGCACCTATGTCCACCTTCTATCAGTTGCCCGCCGCAGAAGAACCGGTGACGTTATACACTCACCTGGCAGTGCGGGAAGATGCGCAGTTGTTGTACGGCTTTGCCAACCTGGCCGAACGCACCTTGTTTCGCACCCTGCTGAAGGTGAATGGTGTCGGTGGCAAGATGGCCCTGGCAATCTTATCCGGCATGAACCACGCTGAGTTCACCCAGGCAGTGCAGACTGGCAATGTCGCCGCGCTGACCAGGCTACCCGGTGTTGGCAAAAAAACTGCCGAACGCTTGATCCTGGATATGAAGGATCGTCTGCCCGGCACCGGCGTCTCGCCCGATCCCGGCGGCACAACAACATCAACTGCTGCGCCAACACCAGCGACTCACACCGCCCGGGATGATGCCCTCGGTGCCCTGCTCGCCCTGGGCTACAAGCCTGGCGAAGCACAGCGTATGTTGCAGGGTATCTCCTCTGACGACACCCTTCCGGTTGAAGATATGATCCGGCAGGCACTACAAGCTACATGAGGCGATTCTGCCCAGAATCGATCGCTGCACCTCACCAGGGCCTGACTCTGGTAGAACTCCTGATAACCCTCGCCTTGTCGCTGATATTGCTCAGTGGCCTGATTCCCCTGTTTGTCGCCAGTCAGACCAGCTATCAATTACATCAGGCACTGGCGCAGATTCAGGAAACTGCACGCTACGCCGCCAGCACCCTGAGCCGGGATATCCGCATGGCCGGGTTTCGCGGCTGTGCCAGCCGCCACGTCGCGTATACCAACCATCTGGCAGATCCACCAGCTGCGTTCACCCCAGCACGAGGTATCGCCGGTTGGGAAGCCGAGGATAGCGCAACCGGCGGCTATACCCTGGCCACCCACAGGCCAGTCACGGATGCCAGCATCTCTGGCTGGCTCAGCAGCCAGTCGGATACCCCGGTGCTGAATCCAGACACCTTTGCGGTGGCACAATCAGATATTCTGCGGATCTGGCACACCACGGGTAACCAGGTGTCCGGCACATTACTGGGCACTCAACTGCGCACCGCACAAACGCCACCTTATGCCACGCACGATGTCCTCCTGCTGAGCGATTGTCGGGCTGCAGCACTGGTCTCGGCCTGCGGTGTGTCCGGCAGAACGACCGAGCTGGCTTGTGCGGCAAACGCGACACAGCCAGCAGTCAACACCGCTGGGTGGCAGGTCTGGCAGGCAGCCGGTTGGCTATACTATGTTGGTAAACGTGGCCGCCAGGCAACCCAGCCACCAACCCTGTATCGACGCATGATCAGCAAAAACGCCACCACAGAAACTGCTCAGGAGCTGGCTGAAGGTGTAGAAAGTCTGCAGATACGATATGGCGAGGATACCGATGGCGACCATCTCGTGGATCAGACTGTCACCGCAGATCAGGTTACCAACTGGCAGTCGGTGATCAGCGTGCAGATTGATCTGTTAGTACGTAGCCTCAACCCGGTACTCGCCACGGATGAACCGCAACAGATCACTTTTAACGGCACCAATCTCACAGCACAGGACGGCTATCTGCGTTATCCGTTCAGCCTGTCTATCACTCTACGCAACCGCATACCGTAAACATGACTTATTACTGGCACGATTACGAAACCTGGGGCGCTAATCCGGCAGCAGACCGGGCGGCACAATTTGCCGGGCTACGCACTGATGCTGAGCTGAACCCGATCGGCGAGCCACTGGTGCTGTATGCGCAACCAGCACAGGATGTGTTACCACAACCGCAGGCCTGTCTGACTACCGGAATCACACCGCAACAAGCCCTGGCAGAAGGCGTACCGGAAGCCGATTTTTTTGCCGCGATTCATGCCGAACTGAGTCAGTCCGGTACCTGCGCGCTGGGTTATAACAACCTGCGGTTTGACGATGAAGTCACCCGCTACGGCCTGTATCGTAATTTTTACGATCCGTACGAACGCGAATGGAAACGCGGCAATTCGCGCTGGGACCTGATTGATATCGTCCGCCTGACCCGGGCACTACGCCCGGAAGGGCTGGAATGGCCTGTACATCCAGACGGCACTACCAGCTTTCGCCTGACCGACCTGACTGCGGCCAACAATATCAGCCATGCCGACGCACACGATGCCCTGGCTGATGTCCAGGCTACGATCGCCCTGGCACGTCTGCTGCGCCAGCAACAACCGCGCCTGTTTGAGTATTGCCACACGCATCGCGACAAACAAACCCTCAGCACACTGCTGGATCCGCAAGCAGCAAAGCCTGTATTACATGTCTCTGCCCGATATCCGGCAGCCACCGGTTGTATCGCCTTAGTCCTGCCGCTGGCCTGGCATCCAATACAAAAAAATGGCGTGATTGTGTATGATCTGCGCCAGGATCCCACTGACATCCTGCAACTCAGCGCAGCGGAGATTCATGCCCGGCTATACACCGCAACCGCCGATCTGCCCGACGGGCAGGTACGCCCGGCACTAAAGGTCGTACACCTGAATCGCGCCCCGGTGGTCGTCCCGGCCAGTACCCTGACAGATACCGCCCGTGCCGACTGGCAGATGCCGGCGACACCGGCAACAGAACATACTGCTGCACTACAAGCAGCACAACCCGCACTGGCAAACAAGCTGGCCGATGTGTTCAGCATCCCCTACCCGGCGCGTGACACAGATCCGGATTTTGACCTGTACGGCGGCGGCTTTCTGTCCCCACCTGACCGGGCATTATGCCAGGAGATCCAACGAGCAACACCGACCGAGCTGGCTCACTTACAACCGGACTTTATTGATCCGCGCCTGGCGACCCTCTTCTTCCGCTATCGGGCACGTAACTGGCCGGAAACCCTGAATGCACAGGAAAATGCCGCTTGGGAGACATTCCGGCAACAACGACTGACCGACCCGGCAGCGGGCGCCAGCATCACGCTGGCAGATTACCAGACCGAGCTATCGCAACTGATCGTGGACCCGACACTCAGCACACAACAGCGTGACCTGCTGGAGGCGTTACTCGCCTGGCCAACACAACTGGGACTCTCTTCTCACCTCTGATCAACATCATCATGCGCACTTTATTCAAAACTCTGTTCGGCCTGATCGCCACCCTGCTAACCATCATCCTGATCGCCCTGCTCACCCTCAGTTGGTGGTTTGATCCGAACGATTACAAACAGGATCTGATCAACCAGGTGAAACAACACACTGGTCGTGACCTGGTGATTGAACAACCGATTGAATTCACCCTGTACCCCTGGCTCGGTGCACAAATCAGTGGCGTCAGGCTCAGCAATGCACCAGGCTTTGCCAATGAGCCATTTGCAGAGATCCAGCAACTGGGTATCCAACTGAAGCTCCTGCCACTGCTCAGCCGCCAGATTGAGATTGACACACTAAGGTTACACGGCCTGCAATTGCATCTGGCACGTAATGCACAAGGCAACACCAATTGGGAAGACCTGACCCAGAATATGGCTACAGAACCAGAGGTCACACCACCCGACACAGCCCAAACACCCTCACGCCTGAACCTGAGCATACAACGCATTGACGTCCAGGGAGCACGCGTCGACTGGCAAGACCAACTACAGGGTCAGACCTTCCAGCTCAACCCATTCAACCTGAACATCGAAGACTTCAACCCGGGCACACCGACACCAGTGCAGATGAATCTGCAACTGCGCGGCACCCAGCCTGATATCACCCTGCAACTACAACTCGACACCCAACTCACACTAAGTGACACCCTACAACACATCACACTCAGCAACTTGCTCGCAAATATCACCGCACAAGGTGCCGCACTGCCAGCAGACGGGATCTCACTGACCCTGAGCAGCTCGCTGGCGCTGGATCTACCACAACAACACCTGGATCTGACCAACCTGACATTAAGCGGCCCGCAATTGAATGGCCACGGCAGCCTGACACTACAAAACTGGGCAACCCACCCACAACTAGACGCCAAACTCAGCCTGAAACAGCTCAACCTGGATGACTACCTACCAGCAGCCACAACAGAAGCTGAACCAGAACCGACAAATACAAAACCCGGTAACCCACTACAAATACTGAACAACATCGACTTGCAGGCAGAACTCCAGATCGGACAATTCCAGGCCAGCCAGATCAAACTGAGTGACATCCAGCTGACACTACATAACCAGCAAGGCCAACTGACACTACAGCCGCTGCAAGCCAGCCTGTATCAGGGTAAACTGACCGGCTCAGTACAGGTCGATGCACGTCGCCACCCGGTAAGTATTCAGGTACAAAACACCTTACGTGGCATCCAGGTCGGGCCATTATTACGTGACCTGGCTGAACAGGAGCGCATCCTGGGCCAGGGTGACCTGACACTGGATCTCAAGTTTACTGGCTTGAGCGCAGATACGATCCGCCGCAGCCTGAGTGGTCAGGCAGACTTTCATCTGACCGATGGTGCCTATCAAGGCATCAACCTGACCGACATCGTGCGACAAGCCAGCGAGTTATTTAACCTGAATACTG
This sequence comes from Gammaproteobacteria bacterium, assembly GCA_020630035.1. Classification (GTDB taxonomy): domain Bacteria; phylum Pseudomonadota; class Gammaproteobacteria; order Chromatiales; family Chromatiaceae; genus JAHDBG01. The sequence continues at coordinate 5,584 of JAHDCB010000038.1, read as the reverse complement.
GTGATACCGCCTCCGCCAGCAGCAACGGAAGAACTGACTTTGCGATGCTGAAAGGCAGCGCGACCATACAGCAGGGACAAGTGCAGAACCGCGACCTGCAAGTACAATCACCCCTGCTGAGAATCAGCGGAAGTGGCAGTATTGACCTGGTGCAAGACCAGGTCGATTATGTCGTCACCACCAAACTCGTCGGTTCACTCACCGGACAGGGTGGCAAAACAGCCAACCAACTGCGTGGCATTCCAATACCAGTGCGCATTACCGGCCCACTGAATGGCCTGAGCTATCGACCAGACTTCAGCGGCATACTCAAACCAAAGATACAGGAACAAAAACAAAAAATATTGCAGCAGGTTGAGGACAAGGTGAAACAAAAGGCCACCGAGCTATTAGGCAGCCCGAAAGATATCGGCAATGCACTAAAAGGCCTACTGGGCCGCTAACCTCACCGTGCCAATCACTGCGCCGATCAACTGGGCAGGACACCCGGTGCATATCGTGCGCAGTGCACGCCGACGTAAAACAGTCCAGTTACAGATCCGACAGCAACAGATTATATGCCGGGCACCGCAACATATTACCAACGCCGACATTCTGGAGATACTGGCAAAAAAATCAGACTGGATCACACAACAGTTGCAACGCCCGTTAGCAAAGCCAAAACAGTACATTGATGGTGAAGTGTTCTACTACCTCGGACAACCTTACCAACTACACCTGGTACACGGTACCAGGACTCAGGTACAACGCTCAACAGACCAGTTGATCGTCGCCACACCACAAACCACACCGGATCAGGTCAAGACCAGCTTAATCCATTGGTATCAGCAACAGGCCGTGGCCGAACTATCTTCCCGGGTTGCGCATTATCAGGGTCAGATATCAGTTTCACCGACCAGGATATTGATCAAATCCTATAAAACACGTTGGGGAGTCTGCCATGCAGATGGCCGTATCAGCTTTAACTGGCGGATTATTCTGGCACCCTCAGCTATCGTCGATTATGTTGTCATCCATGAACTGTGCCACCTGGTACACCTGAACCACAGTGCACAATTCTGGCAGCTGGTGCAACAGCATAATCCCAACTGCCAGATGGCGCGCCGTTGGTTAAGGCAACACGGCAATACCCTGGAGATATAATCCCGGCTCAGTCCGCCGCTGCAGCAACTTCCTCAACTGGTGACATACTACTGAGCAACGCCTGCGCCAACTCATCATCACTGATTTCACGCTGTTCCGGCTCCTGCGTCAGAATATCCTGACCCACCAACCCGGCGGCAACTTCACGCAACGCGACCACAGTGGGTTTATCCCGCGTATTTTCAATCAACGGCTCAACCCCATTGCTCAATTGATGCGCCCGTTTGGCGGCCGCCAAGACCATATCAAACCGGTTATCCATATGGGTTAAACAATCTTCAACAGTAATACGAGCCATCAGAAAATTCTCTCTCCGAAATATAGGGGGCGTTCTCAATGAAATCGCCCCCAGAATAGTGACAATTAAATTTACATCGTGGGCCAGATATAACACCACACTCAGAAAATCAAATTTAAATCGTGGGCAGGTTGTAAACCTCGCCCACGACCAAAGGGGCGAGAGCTACGCTTTTCCCCCTTTGGAAACCCCCAATGGTTTTGTCCCCGCAACAAGCTGCGGGGAATACTAAGATTTAAGCAATATTGTAGGGTGAAATCGTATGCCTGCATATCTTTCTCCTGCTTATTCAATTGGATAAGCACGATTATCAATCTGAAGTTACGTACTTTTCAAACTTCAGTATTAACGTGACCTGCTACCAGTCTATCCTGTCTGGCCTTGAACTGTGGATTTTGCAATTTCACACAAAATGACCCGGTGCTACCCCGAAATTAGCCACGGATAGTAGTTATACCTCCTTGCTCAATAGCATTATCCGGTATGCTCTCCGAGGGCGTCTGCGGCCTGGATGGCCGCAGCCGAGCCCCCACGGATGGGTTTATGGCGTACCTCGGGGAGCATGCCGGATAACGCTGACACTGATGAGGTTTACGAAATACGCAACATGACACCTTTAATCAGAAACCATACGCTATATACGCTGTTTGTCTCGGCTGTATTGCGTGGCCTGTCAAAACTACCCTGGCAGATATTGCACAAGCTCGGCAACTTCCTGGGCGGCCTATTCTACGCCGCAAAAGGTCGCTTGTGTCGCCTGGCGCAGGCCAATCTGGCGATCGCTTATCCGCATCTCTCAACTGAGCAACGTGCCACACTAACACGCCAGGCACTGCGCCACACTGCGATCACGTATCTGGAAATGCCACGTATCTGGCTGGCCCCGACCCTGTTGCCGGAACGTATTGATGACCAGGGCCTGCCGCAGATGATGCGCAGCCTGGTCAGTCAGGGTCGTGGCCTGATTCTGGCAATGCCGCATCTGGGCAATTGGGAAATGGTATCCAGTGCTGTCGAGACCACACTACCCATCACAGGCCTGTACCGTCCACCGCGCCAAGCATGGCTGGAACCACTACTGGTCGCGGGCCGCAATAAGGCCCGTATCCGCATGGCACCTATCACGCGGGCCGGCATTAAGGCATTACATACCACCCTACAAACCGGTGATGTCGTGGCGATACTACCGGATCAGGTGCCTAAACGCGCCGGAGCGGCTGCCGTATCTGCACCGTTCTTCGGGCATGAGTCCGCCACGATGACATTACTCAGCAAACTGGCCCGCCGCCATCAGACGCCAGTATTGTTTGTCTGGGCAAAAAGTTTGCCGCAAGGCACTTACCGGATCGGCTTTTTTGTGGCCGATGATGCCATCCGGTCTGCTGATTCCCGAACTGCCGCCACAGCACTGAATCAGGCAGTGGAGCAATGTATTGCGGACTGCCCGGAGCAATATCAATGGGCCTACCCTCGTTTTGGTCAGGCACGCACCACCAGACAGTCTGCCCCTGATGCTTCAACGGGTAAATAACGCCATGGACTCCACATGCGCTGTGTGCGGAAACATGTCCATCACACCCACACTATGCAACTGGTAACCATGTTCATGCACCAGTATGCCTGCATCACGGGCCAGTGTCGCCGGATAACAGGACACATACAGAATCTGTTGTACACCGGATGCCGGCAGATGGGCTAATACCGGCTGCGCACCGCTGCGCGGCGGATCCAGCACAGCCTGGGTATAACGCTGTTCTCGCCAGGCAGCAGTCGTCAGATCTTCGTACAGGTTCGCGGTATAAAACGTGACATTGTTCAGGCCGTTATGTATCGCATTTTCTCTGGCTCGCTGCACCAGGCCAGCATCGCCTTCCACACCCGTAACCTGTCCGGCCTGACGCGCCAGCGGTAACGTAAAGTTGCCGATACCACAGAACAGATCCAGTACCTGGTCTGCTGATGTCGGCCTGAGCAGATCTAACGCCTGACTGACCATCCGCCGGTTGATGTCATGATTCACCTGGGTGAAATCACCAGGTGCAAAGTTCAGCGTAATTTGATGTTCCGGCAACTCGTTCTGTAATGCCACTGGCTGATCCAGCGGCACTCGACTGTCAGGTCCGGCAGGTTGCAGATAAATCACCATAGCGTGCTGTCGCGCAAATGCACGCAATCGTGCCTGATCTGCTGCATCCGGCGGGGTCAGTACACGAAATATCAGCACACATTGAGTATCATCCATCACCACTTCTATCTGCGGAATCTGTTCACGGATACTCAATGCAGCAATCATTTCCGCCAGTGCCTCCAGGCGGGTGCCCACCTGCGGGTGCAGCACCAAGCATTGTTGTATATCCGCAATCAGATGTGCCTGTCGTTCGCGGAATCCAACCAGCACTCGCCCTTTTTTATGCACATATTTCACACCCAGGCGGGCCTTACGCCGATATCCCCAGGGTGTTTCGTTCTCTATCGGCGGTAATTGATGTTGTGGCGTGACTTTGCCGATTCGAGTGAGGTTTTCCAGCAACTGCGCTTGTTTAGTCGCTATCTGTGCCGCTGGTGCCAGATGTTGCAGCCGACACCCACCACATTCAGCCGCATGAGCACACTGAGGCACAACGCGGGTCTCAGCGGTGCTGAGCACTTCACTCACCACCCCTTCGTCGTAATCACGCCGCTGACGGGTATAGCGAAAACGAACCGACTCACCCGGTAACGCCTCTGTGATAAAGGTAGCCTTACCTGCAATATGTGCAATGCCTCGTCCGTCGTGACTCAGACCGGTGATATCAGCAACTTGTGTTGCGGATGGCAGGCGGCGCCGTCTTGTGCGACCCATCAGCGGTATTGCATCAGGCCGAGTTCTTCCCACATCCAGGTAAAGTCGTAGGGTGGCAGTGCGGCATGCATAGAACGGTTTTCCAGAAATTTGAGCCAGTCGACGACATCTTCATGCGCATCCGGGTTCGCAGCACAATCACGCGGCGTTCTGGCATCCAGCATCGACAAAGAATCATTCAGCATATCGCGACATTCCCGGTCCATATGCACCTTAAACTGAGACAGATCGGGCCGTTCAGCCATCTGCGTCAGTACGCCGGGTAAATGCTGACCGCTGACATATAACACCATACCCGGTCCGATATGTGTCTGTAATAAGTTGGTCAGGAGTTGTTTACCCTGTTCTGCCCGGGTTCGTGAGTCCACACGTAATTCCAGCGACCTGGTACGTATACTCAACATACCCAGTGGACTATCCGGTGCCTCTTCTGAACGCCAGATCCAGCTATCCGCTTCTGCCGCAGGGGTGAATACTGCAGCTTGATTCAATATCTGCACAATATCACCTGTCTTGGATCGCAGTGGGAAACGTACCTTAACCAACTGATGCATTGCGTCATCATCGTACTCAGCCTCAGATGTCCCCCGGGTGCAGGCTTGATATCGGTTCAGTGCCCAGGTGCGAAATGCCATTAAGGGCATCACTTCTACCATTTTTTCCTGCGCCGCCTGCTCAATATCTTCCGGTAATTGTTCGATAACACCATCCTGGTAAGCCGCAAGCATCGCCTTTTTCAGGTTCTGCATGACATGCGCCGGGTCTTTGCAGAACATCATCGCCTTTTCCAGTGGTATCGGTAATACCGCGCCACTGAACAGGTCAATCTGGTTCAGATTTATCAACCGGGCCGCGATGCAGTCCCAACGACATAACCCTTGTGACGCATAATGTTCTGCCACCCGGATGGTTCCCTGCCGGGTGCCATATGGTCGTATGTCAATGTATTCCGCAGGCACGACCTCTGTAACCTCCCAGAATTGCACCTGGGATTTTTTCAATGCATGCAGATAACCTCTGCCAGACAGGGATTCATGCCGGCCACGATGCTGCAGGTACTCATCAATCAGGGTACGTCCTGTATCATCCAATGGACGGATGACAAAGGCCTCAAAGGTATATCCGAAGACCAGCCCCCAATAAGGGGTGTCCTGCATAACTTCAACAAAGGTCTCCTGGTCTACGCCAAGCTCTTCCAGCACGTATGACAGCATGACATCAAGTTCATGCTGATAGGCGTCGTACCATTTTTCACGGGAGTTCACATAATGCAGCAGATTACGGATGCTTTGTTCAACATT
>JAHDCB010000037.1 GCA_020630035.1 Gammaproteobacteria bacterium | reverse complement strand
CTGAGACGGTGATTTCAATGGCCTCATGGAAGCGCAGAAAGTTTAATCAGCATTTCATGATACGAATTTTTGACGAGTTAGGTTTGAGCCTGAAACGATTAAAAGTCACCGAAGTTTATGAACGAATCAGTCACTACGGGGCTATCGTGTCATAAAACTGTCCGAAGTGTTGGAAATTCATCAAGTGTTGCTCCGATTGAACGGTGCTGATCTGCAGCAATTGAAGCAGCTGTAGTCCTTCACTGTTAAACTACTCTGGTCCTAAATTCTGCATGACGGTACTTCTGTTGTGTTAGCATGGCTATTTATCTGGTAATGATCCGAACCATTATTTGAATTGTCAGAGGGCCAGATGGCTGCATTCAGTTGGCGTGCGTTAGATTCAGCAGGAAAACTGCGTAAAGGTGTGATGGAAGGTGATTCCGCGCGGCAGGTGCGGAATAAGCTGCGCGCTCAGGCGTATGTGCCGACTGAAGTGACACCAGTGGTGGTCGCTGCTGCGAAAAAAACCAAGACTCCCTTTAACCGGCCAGTCAAGCCGCGCGACCTGGCATTATTTTCGACCCAGTTAGCGGTCTTGCTGAATTCAGGATTGCCACTGGAACAGGCATTGGATAATGTGGTCGCGCAAACGAAAAAGAAGCCAGTGGCGAATCTGTTGCGCTCAGTACGCGCCAGGGTATCGGAGGGGCATACACTGGCCAATGCAATGACAGCATTTCCCAATAGCTTTCCGGATTATTACGTGCCGACGATTGCCGCTGGCGAGCATTCCGGGCATCTGGTGGAAGTGATGGAACGGCTGGCGGAATATGCTGAGTCCAGCTTTCAGTCGCGTCAGAAGTTGCAGATGGCGTTGCTATATCCGATGATCGTCACACTAGTCGCATTTCTGGTCATCGTGGTACTACTGGTGTACGTCGTGCCGCAGGTGGTGCAGGTATTTGAGTCTATGCAGCAGACTTTACCGGCATTGACCACCGGATTGATTGCATTCAGTGAATTTTTGCAACAGCATGGTCTGATACTGGTGCTGGTCGGGGCAGTTGGTATTCTGGGATATCGCTATGCATTGCGTTTACCGAAGATCCGTCATGCCGCACATGGCGTGCTATTGCGTGTGCCGGCATTGGGTGGTTTTGTCCGGCGAGTGACGGCGGCGCGATTTGCCAGAACATGTGGGATGTTGCTGAACAGCCGCGTACCAGCAACCGAGTCACTGGCGATATCGACGCATGTGGTCAGTCTGTTGCCGATCAGAGATGCTCTGCAGGCAGCAGAGAGCCGGGTCAAGGAAGGTATGAGTCTGCAACGGGCGTTGCAGATGACTGGTTTTTTTGAACCGCTGATGTTAAATCTGGTTGCGAGTGGTGAGGCCAGCGGTAACCTGGGCGACATGATGGTACATGCCGCTGAGGTACAGGAAAAAGATAATAATGTCGTGGTAGAAACAGCACTGGGGATGTTTGAGCCCTTGATGGTCTTGGTGATGGGGTCGGTTGTGTTGACGATTGTGTTAGCGATTCTGTTACCCATCTTTAATATGAATCAGTTAATTCAGTGAATGCAGAGGTTATGACTGGATGAGAAATAAATCATGCTGGCGAGGTAGATTAGTGCGGCAGAGTCAGCCGGGGCGCATGCGTGGCTTCACGCTGATTGAACTGATGGTGGTGGTGGTGATTCTGGGTGTGCTGGCAGCACTGATCGTGCCGCAGGTGATGGATCGACCGGATCAGGCGCGTGCCACCAAGGCAAAGCAGGATATCCGGGCGATTCAGGCTGCATTGGATCTATACAAACTGGACAATTTCAACTATCCGACGACTGATGAGGCGTTATCCTCGCTGGTGCCGAAATATATTGCCCGGATGCCGAAGGATCCCTGGGGCAATAAATATCGCTATCTGAGCCCGGGAGTACAGGGCACAATTGATATCTATACCTATGGTGCGGACAACCTGAAGGGCGGTACCGGACCAGACCAGGATATCGGGAATTGGGAACTGGAGTAATGCCGACGGCGGCATTTCAACGGATTGCGCTGCTGGCGAAATCAGATCCGACATCTGATCAGCAATTGGCGGCGACAGTACAGGTGCTGTACCGTTTTTTATTACAGCGAGACTTACAGGTTGCCTGTGATGCAGCGGCAGCAGCCTTATTGCCAGAAGTGACAGCCGCGTCGCCAGAGGTTCTGGTGGCGCAGAGCGACCTGGCCATTGTGGTGGGTGGTGATGGCACCTTGCTGCGAGGTGTGCACCAGTTTGTGCATGCCGGTGTGCCGCTACTTGGCGTGAATCTGGGGCGTCTGGGCTTTCTGGTCGATATTTCACCGGACGACATGCTGACGGTATTAGCTGCGGTATTGTGCGGTGCGTATCAGCAGGAAGAACGCTTTTTATTGTCCTGCACTGTGGGTGAACAACCACCGCAACTGGCTCTGAATGATGTGGTGCTGCATAAGTGGCATGTTGCCCGGATGCTGGAATTTAATTTGTGGCTGGATGGTACCTTGCTGGATACGCAACGCTCAGATGGTCTGATTGTTGCCACACCGACCGGCTCGACGGCCTATGCCCTGTCTGGCGGTGGGCCGTTGTTGGCACCGAACCTGGATGCGATCGCCCTGGTACCGATCTGTCCACATACGCTGGGTAATCGGCCATTGGTTGTCGGAGGTGATAGTACTGTGGTGATGGCGATTTGTGGCCGGACCAATCCGGCGTACGTCCGTGTGACTTGCGATGGTCAGGCCAGCTTGTGTCTGGCAGCGGATGAACATGTGCAGATTAGTCGGTATCCGGTCCCGGTGCGTTTGTTACATCCGGCAGATTATGATCATTACACTATTCTGCGCACCAAGCTGGGTTGGGGCGAACAACCGGTTCAGTAAGGTATGTTGTTACAACTGAGCATTCATAATCTGGTGATTGTGGATCACCTGAACCTGGACTTTCAGGCCGGGTTCAGTGTGCTGACCGGGGAAACAGGTGCAGGCAAGTCCATTCTGTTGGATGCACTGGGGCTGACCCTGGGGGCAAAGGCCAGTCCGGAACTGATTCGGACCGGGTGTGACAAGGCTGAAGTACACAGCATGTTCAGCCTGGAAGATTGTCCGGCGGCACAAGCCTGGTTAACAGAACAAGATCTCGCAGAACAAGATCAATGTGTGTTACGCCGTGTTCTGGTGCGTTCTGGCCGATCACGGGCGGCGATCAATGGTCGACCGGTCACGCAGGCAATGTTACGGGCCCTGGGTGAACTGTTGTTACAGATTCATGGCCAGCATGCCCATCAGGCATTGTTGCGTCCGGCAGCACAACGTCAGTTGCTGGACCGGTATGCGCAACTGACCGAGCCAGTGAACCGGCTACGTAGACAATATCAGGAATGGCAACAGGCACAACAGACGCTGGCCGAATTGCAGCAGGCCGCAGACGAGCGTGGCAAACGGCAGGATTATGTACGCTATCAGTTGGATGAACTGGAGCCGGTACTGGATACAGCAGCACAGCTAGCAGAATTGACCGCAGAGCATCATCGACTGGCACATGCTGTCCAGTTACAGACCGTCAGTACTGCCGCCTGGCAACAGATACAGGGCGATGATCAGGATTTAGCGACACAACTGAGCCAGGTGATCCAGTCATTGCAGACAGCAGTGGAACTGGATGCAGTGGCATTGCAACCGGTGCTGGCCTTATTGTCCTCGGCTGAGATTCAGCTGGATGAAGCGGCCCAGGAATTGCGCCGTTATGTGGACCAGCTGACGCAAGACCCGGAGGCATTGCACACCTGCGAGCAACAATTATCCGCCTTGCACGATCTGGCGCGTAAACACCGGACAGAACCGGAAAAATTGCCAGAGCTGGCAGAGGCCTTGCGGACCGAATTGAGTACGCTGAACCAGGTTGATCAGCAATTAGATACATTGGCTGGTCAAGTGACGCAGTGTGAACAGGCGTATCAGCAGCAGGCACAACAGATCAGTGAGGCACGCCATGCTGCAGCCATACAGCTTGCCCGGACAGTTACTGACAGCCTGCAGACATTGGGGATGCAGCAAAGTGATTTTCAGGTAGACTGCACCCCGGATGAGCCAGGTCAATATGGGACAGACCGGATCCGGTTGATGGTGCAGACCAATCCGGGCCAGCCGTTAGCTGCCTTGTCTGATGTTGCCTCTGGCGGTGAATTATCGCGTATCGCCCTGGCAATCCAGGTGGCAACCAGTGATTGTGCCCAGGTGCCAACACTGATCTTTGATGAAGTGGATGTGGGTATCGGTGGTGCTGTTGCCGATATTGTTGGCCAATTATTGCGTCGGCTTGGCCAGCAGTATCAAGTGATTTGTGTCACCCACCTGGCACAAGTGGCCGCACAAGGGCATCAACATTATCAGGTGCGGAAACAACAGGCTGATGGTGTCAGTCAGGCCCTGGTACAGGCACTCGCGGCAACTGCACGGGTGCAGGAAATTGCACGTATGCTGGGCGGAGTGGCAATTACCGAACAAACGCGCCGTCATGCGGCGGAAATGATAACGTTGGCGCAACATACTTGATTTAGAACGTAAACCACGGAGTATCTATGCTGAACTGGGATGATCCACTGAGTAAGACATCGTTAAAATCCGCACCGGATGCTGTGATCGCAAACACGTCAGCGGTTGATGTGGATCGTCTGCAGCCACCCGCAGATGCTGGTGTACAAGGTCTGGAAAACCTGGCTATGGGAGCTGGACGCATTCGGGTAGACGACAAAAAAATTATCAATTGTCGTGCTGATGTGAATCAGCTAGTGCCATTTAAATATGAGTGGGCCTGGCAGAAATATCTGGATGGCTGCGCCAATCACTGGATGCCGCAGGAAGTCAATATGACGGCAGATATTGCGTTGTGGAAAGACCCACAAGGGCTGACAGATGATGAGCGACTGATTATTAAGCGTAATCTTGGGTTTTTTTCAACCGCAGATTCACTGGTTGCAAATAACCTGGTACTAGCAGTCTACCGGCATATTACCAATCCGGAATGTCGTCAGTATTTATTGCGACAGGCATTTGAAGAAGCGTTGCATACACACGCATATCAATATGTTATCCAGTCGCTTGGTCTGGATGAAGGCGAAGTATTTAACATGTATCGCGAAGTGCCTGCGGTGGCGCGCAAGGCGGAATGGGCACTGCCGTTTACGCAACATCTGGCGGACCCGAATTTTCGTACGGGTACCGTGGCAAATGATCAGAAATTGCTACGTGAGCTGGTGGCATTTTATGTCATCTTTGAAGGCATCTTTTTTTATGTCGGCTTCGTACAGATCCTGAGCATGGGACGGCGCAATAAGATGACCGGTACCGCAGAACAATTTCAGTATATTCTGCGGGATGAATCCATGCATATGAATTTTGGTATGGACGTGATCAACCAGATTAAACTGGAAAACCCGGATCTGTGGACAACTGAGTTTCAGGCAGACATCATCGGGATGATTAAAGAAGCCGTTGCATTGGAAATAGCCTATGCACAGGATACGATGCCACGAGGTGTATTAGGCCTGAATGCAGGCATGTTCGCCGATTACCTGCAATTTATTGCCAATCGACGTTGTGGTCAGATCGGGTTGCCGGAACAATATCCGGGCGTGACAAACCCGTTTCCGTGGATGTCTGAAGTACTGGATCTGAAAAAAGAAAAAAACTTTTTTGAAACCCGGGTTACTGAATACCAGACAGGTGGAGCCTTAAACTGGGAATGATGCGTATGCTGGTCCCCTATTGAACTGAGTATCCAGGTAGATAGTCTGGCTAGGGCGCGCCTGGAACACAGCCTGGAACTGATCATCAACCTGTTCGCAGTGCTGAAGGTGGGTGGCTATATCCCCGTATGATCGTGTTTAGAGACGTCCAATGTTAATACCACCAACGATGATGGCTGTGCTGGGCGTGTTAGCGATAGGTGGCGTCCACCTGGTCAGACGGGCAGGAGTGCAATCCTGGTCTGATACGTTCCTGGCAGGCAAAACCAGTCTTACCGGCCTGACGGCCAGTATGCATAAACGACTGGCAGCACTGGATGATCGTTACCAGCAGGCATTGCAGCGACGTATAGATAAACTGGCAAGTGGTGGACGGCATGCCCAATGGCAGCAGGTTGCCGGCAAGCAAGCACTGCTTGAGATCAGCCCAGAAGACAAACTGTACAATCGGCGGATCGCCCGCTTAAGTGGCGTGGTGGTGACAGCGACCCTGGCAAAGCTGTATAGCCCATTTCTTTTGCTGACGATTCCATTGGCTTTCTATGATGTCATCGTAGAAATACGCTTAAGATTAACTGAGCTTAAGCAAGAACGTCGCCTGAAGATGGAGCACCTGTTTATCCCGTTCATCATAGGTATGTGGTGCATGGGGTATTTTGTGATTGGTGGCTTGAGTTCCCTGGCCTATAGTTTTATTATGAAGCTCACTCTACAATCACAAGACCGTACCCGACGTGAGATGACCAATATTCTCGGGGAACAGTCGCACTCAGTATGGGTATTAGTAAACGAAGTCGAAGTCGAAATACCGTTTGAACGTTTGCAGACTGGTGATATCTTGCTGGTGCAGGCCGGGCAAATGATCCCGGTGGACGGTGTGATTACCCAGGGAGAGGCCGCGATAGATCAACAACGTCTGACCGGTGAGTCACAGCCGGTTGAGAAGAGTGCAGGTGATCCGGTACTGGCTGCGACCCTGATATTGAGCGGAAAATTGCAGGTCCGGGTTGAAAAGACCGGCGAGGCAACCTTGGCTGCACAAGTGGGTGACATATTGGCAAACACGATAGACTACCACCTGTCGATAGAACAACGTGGTCGCACGATAGCGGACCGGTGGACATTACCTTCTGTATTGATGACCGGGTTGGCTGGAGTCACTTTAGGTATGCGAAGTGCTGTCGCTGTGTTAAGCAATATGCCAGGTATCGACATGATATTTCTTGGGCCGCTGACCTTACTCAACTATCTGAACCTGGCGAGCCGCCACGATATTCTGGTTAAGGATGGTCGTTCCCTGGAATTGTTGCATCAAGTTGATACGGTCATCTTCGATAAAACCGGTACCCTGACGTTAGAACAGCCCGAAGTCAAAACCATCCATCTGTGTACGGATACCGGCCGGGTACCTCCGTTAGATGAAGACACGGTGCTTACCTATGCTGCTGCTGCAGAACAACGTCAAGGCCACCCGATTGCCAAAGCGATTCTGACTGCCGCCGAAGTACGTGGGCTGGTCTTGCCGGCTGTACAGGATGCGGATTATGCACTCGGTTATGGATTGCGCGTCTGGTTGTTGGGCGAGCACCAGGCTACCGAGCCACAGATTCGCGTCGGTAGCGCACGCTTTATGGATATGGAGTCTGTCGCAATACCCGCAGAAGTCACTGCTATTCAAACTGCCAGCGAGACATTGGGGCATTCGTTGGTGATGGTTGCGGTAGATGACACATTGGTTGGGGTAATTGAATTACAGCCCACGATCCGGCCGGAAGCAGCAGAAGTGATCGCGGCTTTGCATGCGCGTAATCTGGAAACCGTTATCATTTCAGGCGACCAGGAAGCACCGACCCGCACTTTGGCGCATGAATTGGGCATAGATCGTTATTTTGCAAACGTGTTGCCGGAAGAAAAGGCGGCGTTTATCGAACAACTTCAGGCTGTCGGGCAGACGGTTTGTTTTGTTGGTGACGGTATCAATGATGCTATTGCCCTGAAAAAGGCTGAGGTATCTATATCGTTACGCGGTGCTACCACAATCGCAACCGATACCGCACAGATCGTATTGATGGGACAGACGTTACGCAATGTGCCGAAGTTGTTTGATTTATCTCGGGAGTTAGAGCGTAATCTGAAGACTAGTCTCTATCTGGTTACAGTACCTTGTTTTTTTGTGATTGGTGGTGTGTTCTTTTTACATGCTGGTATACCGCTGGCGGTGTCTGCCTATACGGCAACCTTTGCAGCGGGTGTCGGGAATGCCATGTCACCGATGTTCCGGCATCGTTTGACGAAACAGGAGAAGACTTGAGTTTGAATGCTGAAGTGATCTTTGATGCAGCGGATTGCAGCCGGTTTGGTCGCAATATTATTGTGCAGAAATCGGTGACTACTAATCGGGCGGGTATACATCGTACACTGGTTGAAGCAGCATCTGGAGCCACGTGGCTTTCGGGTACAACCTGACTTAGTGACGTTGTAAATGGAGCAGGTGTTGGTAGTTTACATCCACCAGCTGATGATCTACTGTTTACCTGCCTGATGGGTATGTTGCCGGATCCTGTCGTCCCAGGAAATATGTGGGCATCGTTCAAAGATCAGCAAATGAGCGTCGGCGGCATTACATTGATCCGCATACGCGTAGCAGTCTGGGTTAATCCGGTATTCAGTGTCATTTCTGATGAGGCATGGCGTAGCTTTTTAGTTTCAGCACAATCCGCTGTATCTCACCTTGCCACCCTGTTCGCTCGTCCAACGGTCATCGCTGTCGTCCATAATTCTCACTACGTAAAACAGGACGATGTACAAGACTACATGAGCATGTTTCACCGTGGTATCTGCAGCCACAAGCGTATTCAGAGATACCGTTAAGCGTATAACCAGCAGGCAGTGGTATGTTGTGCAGTCAGATTCAGGGTAGGTGGGTAAGTGGTGCGACACCGCTGGCTGGCCTGAGGGCAACGGGTATGGAAGTGGCAGCCGGTTGGTGGGTTGGCCGGGGAGGGCAGATCACCGCTAATCATTGGGATGCGGTCTTGTTGCGAGGATGTTGGTTGCGGTGAGGGCACTGCGGCCAGCAAGGCCTGGGTATATGGATGGTGTGGTTGTTGCAGGATATTGGCTACGGGGCCTTGTTCGACAATGCGCCCTAGATACATCACAGCGACCTGATCGGCCAGAAAAGCGACTACCGCAATGTTGTGAGTGATGAATAAATAGCTCAGGCCAAGTGTGCGTTGTAATGTTTGCAGCAGGTTCAGGATCTGGGCCTGTACACTCACATCCAGTGCACTGGTGGGTTCGTCGCACACGATCAGTCGTGGTGACACTGCGAGGGCGCGGGCAATTGCGATCCGTTGGCGTTGTCCACCAGAAAATTCGTGTGGATAACGTGTCATGGCGCTTGCGGGCAGCCCAACCTGGTGTAGCAGTTCTTTGACTCGGTGCTGACGTTCTGCCTGGTTCTGGCCGATCTGCTGTGCGGTCAATCCTTCGGCGATGATATCGGTAATGCGCAGACGCGGATTCATCGAAGAGGCCGGATCCTGGAAGATCATCTGTAATTCAGCCCCAAGCTGTTGTCGCGCCCGGCCACGCAGGCGGGTGATGTCGCGGCCATCGAATCGAATCTGTCCGGCAGTAGCGCGATATAGCTGTAACAAGGTCTTACCGACGGTGGTCTTACCACAGCCGGATTCGCCGACCAATGCCAGAGTCTGACCTGTGGCCAGGGTCAGATTCACGCCATCGACGGCCTTGACCTGACCCACAGTACGACGTAGCACGCCTTGGCGGATCGGGAAGTGCAGGCGTAGTTCGTGCACCTGTAATAACGGCCTGGTTGACTGGTCAGGTGTGCTTGGTGTGACAGAGGCCGTAGATGAGTCAGCCTCAGTGTCTGTCTTCACAGGCAGGTGGCACAATAAGCCAGCTTGTTGCGTCGTGCTATGCCAAGGGGGTTGGGTCTGGTGGCAGACATTCTGCGCCTGATCACACCGTTCCGCAAACCGGCAGCCGCTGAAGACCTGATCCAGAGCGGGTACCATGCCGGGAATGACCGCTAAGGTCTGGCGACGTTGTTGTGCGGTAGGTAGGCTCAGCAATAATTTGTGGCTATAGGGGTGTTGTTGTTGCCGGAAAAATACGGTCGCTGGTGCTTGTTCGACGATCTGACCGGCGTACATCACCGCAACCTGATCCGCCATCTGTGCCGCCACCCCCAGATCGTGCGTAATCAACAGGATGGCCATGCCAGTATCTTGTTGCAGTTGTTGCAACAGTGCCAGTACTTGTGCCTGTATCGTCACATCCAGGGCAGTGGTGGGTTCGTCTGCAATCAGTACATCCGGTCGGCCAGCCAGGGCGAGTGCGATCATCACTCGTTGTTGCAGACCACCTGACAATTGGTGTGGATATTCACGCCAGCGGCGGGCCGGATCAGGAATACCGACGGCCGCAAACAGCGACAGCACTCGTTCACGTGGTGCTGTCGCCGGGTCATGCAGGCGAACCACTTCAGCGACTTGGTTGCCGATAGTCATCACTGGATTGAGCGAGGACATGGGTTCCTGGAAAATCATGCCAATTCGCCGCCCGCGTATTTGCCGCATCGCCGCTTCCGACAGGGAAAGCAGAGATGTGCCATCGAGCTGTATCTCGCCTTGAGTGATGCGCCCATTCGGCGGCAACAGACGTAGCAGGGACAGGGCGGCTATGGATTTTCCACAGCCGGATTCCCCCAGCAGGGCGAAGGTTTTGCCTCGGTGTAATGTCAGATTGATGCCGTTAACTGCACGTACAGGTGCCTTCCCTGGCTGACTCAGCTCGGTATGCAGGTGTCTGACTTGTAGTACGGCGGTTGCAGAATCTGACATGTGGCAGGTTGATGGTTAGTGCATGAAGAAATAGCTGGCAGTGAGCCACAAATTGCGTTCTGGGGCTGGGTAAAAGCCTTCGCTGGTACCATTAGAAGAACCAGTTTCGCTATATTTTTCATTCAACAAGTTGTTGAGCCGGACACTGAAACGCCACTGGTCTGTCTCGTGATTTGCGATCAGGTTCAGCACGGTATAGTCCGGTAGTCGGCTGCCGGTATTGTTGAAATCGCTGCCGAGTATCTGATTGCCGACGTGTTCCAGCTCAGTGCGTAATTGCCAGGCATCGGTTGGTCGGTGTTGTAGGTACAGGGTGCCACGCTGGCGTGGTACCAGGGGTACCTGGTTGCCCTGATGTGGTCCGGCAGTGATTTTACTATTGATGACTTCCCAACTACCACCGAGATCCCATTGGTTATCGATTGCCCAGTCTGCTGAGACCAGCGCACCCAGTCGTCGACTGCGATCCAGATTGATATTGGCAAACTTATCCGCATCATAACTGATTTCATTTTTCAGGTTGAGACGGTAAGCCTGCGCCTGGATTTGATAAGTCGGTGCGGTAAAACGCAGCCCGGTTTCATATGACATACTGCGCTGGTTCTGCAGGCCAACTGGTTGGCTGTAGACGACATTCGTATGCTCGTCTACCTTGGCAAACCGATAGTTCTGATCGGCACGCAGAAAGGTGCTGAGTTGCTCTGTCCAGGCAAATTCGAGCCCGGCTGAACCGACTGTGATCGAATCATCCAGTTCTACCGGCGTATGGTTGTTATTGATCTGGTTGTCGACAGTGGCGTGACGTAGTCCGAGTGTCGCAGTCACTGGCTTAGCCGGTGCGAATTGCACTTGGGCATAACCGGCAATGATCTTCTGGTCGTTACCCTGTGGCCCGAAGCTGGATACCAGCAGATAAGCGGTTTGCTGCCAGTCCAGTCCGAGGGTGTAATCCAGTTGTGGTAATTGACCGGTGAGTCGGCTGGTTAGTGACCAAGTCTCGCGATCCTGTGTTGAAGGTGGAGGGCTATTGGTCGGGCAGCTTCGCTCGGGCGTGGGCACACAACGAAAGCTCTGTACAAAATCACGCGCGTCATTCTGGTAGGTTAGTTCAGCCGCCAGTTGTTGGTTATGACTCAGAAGGTGTTCTGTTGCCAGGGTGATGGTGCTGCTGCGTGTATCCTGAAAGTCACGGGCAAAGTCTGCGGCAACCTGGCGGCGATCAGTTGCGAGCTCACTGGCAAACAATGCACCTGGTGTTTGTATAAACTCATCCAGGTGACGCAGGCTGATTGAGGAACGACTCTTGCTCCCTGTCCAGTCCAGTTCAGCAGATAATTGTCGTATATCGCTATCGTTATGTTCCCGGTAATTGTCACTGCGTCGTTGCCGCATAGATAGATTCACACCCAGTCCGTCCGGGCGGCGCGCACTGTGTTGCAGCAACAGTTCGCGGCTCTGATAGCTGCCGAGTCCGATCCGGGCCTGGGTTTTCTGACCGGCTACCGGACGTTGTGTCACCACATTGATCAGCCCACCGACCGCCTGGTTACCATATAAGGTACCGGCGCTACCGAAGATTACCTCGACCTGCTGCACCTGATCCAGGTCAATTGCATTCAGCAACAATTGTCCCATATCAGTTGATGGATTCAGCTTGCGCCCGTTCAACAGAATCACCACGTTAGAAATAGCGGTGCTGCCGAAGCCACGCATATCAACAGTAACGGATGTCCCATTATCTGCAACATGAATGCCCGGTTGTTGATCCAGTAATTCACCCAGAGTGCGGGCGGCACTCTGCACAATCTGGTTCCGGTCCAGCACATAATGCGCCGCCGGGATGGTGATCCCCGGTAGTTCGCTACGTGATGCGCTGACCAGTACCTCCGGGAGGGTTGCGGTTTCTGCCTGTACCAGGGTTGCAAGACCAGCAAACAGTGCGAGACTGCGTCGGATGGTGCTCCCTCTAAACCAATACTTGGGTTGATGTAATGGTTGTAATCTATTCATATTGATGATTTTTTCACTTGTGGTGGTGTGGGGTGCGATTCAAACTGATGTGGTGATTTGCTACCACAGGTTTCTGGCAAGCG
>JAHDCB010000036.1 GCA_020630035.1 Gammaproteobacteria bacterium | reverse complement strand
ACGCTTGCCAGAAACCTGTGGTAGCAAATCACCACATCAGTTTGAATCGCACCCAGGACAAGTGTCGCACTGTAAAAAATCTTAAAAACAGTATACAATTCAATCTACATGTTCTGCAGTTGAACAGATCTCTTCAACGCACGCTTTACAGACATATTCCCTTTATTAACCTTATCACCCTAAGGGTGGCCCTCTGAAGACGCCTTGAGCAAGGCAACGGCATAGTGCATGATTGCTTTTATGCCACTGTGCATGCACTTCACCCTTGCAGGATTGACCAACGATCTGCTCCAGGCAGATTGTTCGAAGTATTTGCAAGCACAGTCGTATTCGGAAGTCCCCCCTGAAAAATTACCGACGCAGTAAAAGATATTCTCAGGAGCAACAAATGACCAGACTTGTCGATGCAATGGCGTTAACAGCAGCACTGTTTACTGCCCACGGAGCCTGGGCTGCATGCACAGCAGATATAGATATGCAGGGTGGCAAAGTACTGAATGTGGCGGTAACTGATGATGCCGGCCAACGATCTGTATCTGAAGCCGCCACATTGGCTTATCTGCAGCAAATCATGAATGAGCGCAGCCGGGGTAATATGCTGAGCCACGCAACCCAGAAAGACCTGACCTGGGGTGAAGCACTCAACTTCTGTGCCAACCTGGTATCTACTGCTGCCAGTGATGACAATGCCGAAGCGCCCCAACGTTTTTACAATGACTGGCGCTTACCCACTCTGGATGAATGGCTGGCTGGTTGCCATGCCCAAGGCTCCGAAGCTAAGGTGCACCTTGCAGAAAGCGGCGAATGGTACAACGAAAACAAGGTTTACCCGCGCCGTGAGTGGATTCCGGCAGGCGCCTGTAAACAAGATGATGCAGACAACCTGTGGTGGATCAATCGCCATAGTGCTGAAACGGTAGAGGGTAAAGATATGCTGTATCATGGTGCAGAGCCGACTGATATCCGCGATGCCCGGACAACGCATGTTGATCCACTGCACCATGCCTATGCACCCGAGCCGGCAGGCATAGTAAGAAACGTCGCGAACGGATACCCAGAGGCCTGGAGCCCGACATCTTCAGCAATTAAGAAAATCCAGGGTGGTGAAAAACTCTCAGTTCGGTGCGTACGCTAAGCCACACCAAACACATCGTGGGCGAGGCATGAAACCTCGCCCACGACGCCTCTACCCCTGGATTAAAAAGCCCCACCTGAGTCAAATCGGTGGGGCTTTTTTATGCGCCCACTTCATGAAGAAGGCCATGATATCCGCAAGGCCAACCAGGATGAAGCCAGCACCTCAATACACATAGTGGTATTCAGGTTTAACTGTTGTTGTCTTTTCCACTGATTGAGCTGACCGATAAAATGCAACAACTTTACCGGCTGAATATCTGCCGCCAACAAACGCAAGTCGTCAGCTGCCTGCGATAAAAACAACCCTTGCCTGCAACCGGCAGATAAACGCGTCATATCGTAGCAAATAACCGTGAGATCGTTCAGTAACTGACCAAAAGGCCGTTCTGACCACAAACTAACCAGCGACATCAATTGTGTCCGCTCAGCATTGAGTGTTCTCAGGTTTGCAACCAATTGCAAAACCCGGTCTATCTGACCTGTTTCCAGTGCTGCCAGCGCAGCCATCGGCGCATGGCCGCTCAGGGCGAGTAAAGCTCCCCAATCGGCCTCCTGTTGTTGTTGTAACCAGGTAAGTGCCTGCGCTGTAGCGACTGCTTGAAAGGTCAGCTTCTGGCACCGGCTGCGAACCGTTGCCGGCAACGCCTGTGGTGCTGAGCTGAGCAAAATCAACAAGGTATTCGGGGTCGGTTCTTCTAGTGTCTTCAGTAACGCATTAGCTGCAGTCGGGTGTAATACATCAGCCGGCTGGATGATAAAGACACGCCAGGAACGACTGGTCAGATTGATCATCCGCCCCATCTCACGTATCGCAGCAATCCTGATAAATTGCTGCTCCGGTTGAATCAGATGCAGGTCAGGATGATGAGGCATCAGACGACAGGCCTGGCACCGGCCACATGGCAACCTATCTTCTGGTGCTGTACATAACAGACTCCGAGCAATCAGATGTGCAAATTGCTGTTTTCCCAGGCCATCAGGGCCAGACAGTAATAAGGCATGGGGAATGGTCTCCAACGCTACATATCGCTGCCAGAGGCGCCATTGTGGCTCATGCCAGGGTAATAGACTGACATGTTCAATTGTCATGCGGTAACAATCGTTGTATCGCTTGTTGTATAAGCTGCTGCACCTGGCTGAGCGGCAGTGTTGCATCAACCTGTGTGATTCGATCAGCTTCATGTGCCGCAAGTCGTAGATATTCGGTACGTACCTGGGTAAAAAAGTCGATGGTCTCCGATTCAAACCGATCAGGCGCAGAACGTTGTCTGGCACGTTGCAGGCCCTGCTTTGCGGGTATATCCAGCAATAATGTCAGATCAGGCATTAAGTCCTGCTGTACCCAGTTCGCCAGCAAGGCAATACGTTGTTGGTCCACACCCCGGCCACGACCCTGGTACGCATAACTGGCATCAGTAAACCGGTCACAAAGTACCCAGTTACCCGCCGCCAGAGCAGGTCGGATGATCTGCTGAATATGCTGTGCCCGCGCGGCAAAAATCAGCAGCAACTCCGCCTCCGAAGTCATCTGATGTTGCGCGGCATCCAGCAGAATGTGGCGCACCGCCTCACCCAGCCGGGTACCACCTGGTTCACGAGTTTGTATGAACGGGATGTTACGTTGCGTTAAATAATCCGCAGCATACGCCAGACCAGTCGTTTTGCCAGCACCTTCAATCCCCTCAAAGGTAATAAATTTGCCAGTATGAATCATTTTTTCAACTGATAACGACGGACTGCTGCATTGTGTGCTCGTAGTGTCGCAGAGAACTGATGGCTACCATCTCCCTTCGCGACAAAATACAGGGCGTTGCCTGCCGCAGGACGTACCGCAGCATCCAGTGCCGCTCGCCCGGGCAGACAGATCGGGGTAGGCGGCAGACCATAATGTACATACGTATTGTAGGGCGTATCTTCACGCAGATCGCGACGACGAATATTACCCTGAAACCGTTCCCCCATACCGTAGATTACCGTGGGGTCTGTCTGCAACTTCATACCCAGACGTAAACGGCGATCAAACACCCCGGAAATCGTCGGGCGCTCACTCGCCTGCCCGGTCTCTTTTTCAACAATGGAAGCCATAATCAGTGCCTCCTGAGGAGACCGGATCGAGATCTGATCAGACCGGCCCGCCCAAGCCTGGGCCAGCTCAGTCTGCATACGACGATACGCCCGACGTAAAAACTGTAAATCTGTGGTGCCACGTGGGAACTGATAGGTATCGGGGAAAAACCGCCCTTCCGGGTGCAAGTCCGGCTGACCAAGCTGTGCCATCACTGTGGCAGTATCTAATCCATGCAGGGTCTGAGTCAACGCCGGATGGGCGCGAATCTTCGCCATCAGTTGCCGGAAGGTTGAGCCTTCAACGAAGGTCAGATCATAGGTAATCGTTTTGCCCGATACCAATAATTCCAGCAACTGTACTGGCGTAGTACCCACCGGAATCAGATATTCTCCGGCCTGAATACGGTGCGCCAGATGACGCTGGCGAGCATACCCATACCAATAATAGGCATTTTCCAGCACCCCCTGTTGTGCCAGACGATGCGCTAATGTTCTGAAGGCAGTGCCTGATGCCACCTCTAACTGCATATCCGTACCCGACAGAGTAAGCGGTGTCTGCAGAAAACGCTCAACATCACGCCAGAGCCAGACCAGAACAAGACTGATCAGCAGCACCAACCCAAGCAGTATGCCGCCCCAGTACCTTAATCGCATGATGCCCTGTCAGGTAGAAAACGCATTGAGAAATCCACGGATTGCAGGTCTTTCGTCAGGCTACCAACAGAAATCGCATCGACTCCGGTTGCTGCTACCTGACGTACTGTGTCCAAACTGATACCGCCTGAGGCCTCCAAACGTGCACGTTGTTGATTGAGGGCAACCGCCTGACGCAGATCTGCCAGAGTGAAATTGTCTAACAAAATGGAGGTTGCTCCGGCAGTGAGCGCTTCTGCCAGCTCAGTCAGGTCTTCGACCTCAACCTGAATCTTAGTCACTGCTGAGGCCTGAGCGGCAGTGAACGCCTGCGTGACCGAACCCGCTGCCTGAATATGATTTTCTTTTAACAGAATGGCATCATACAAGCCCTGCCGCTGATTGGCTGCGCCACCACATACGACAGCATATTTTTGTGCAAGACGCAAACCAGGCAATGTCTTGCGAGTGTCACAAATCGTAACCGGCAGACCTTGTACAGCTTGTACATAAGCTGCTGCAGTTGAGGCAGTACCAGACAGGGTCTGCAAAAAATTGAGTGCTGTACGTTCCCCGGTCAACAGGGTACGTGCTGATCCGGTCAGAGTACAAAGACAGTCACCAGCCTGCACTACATCACCATCCTGATATAGCCAGGTTGATTCAATCTGGCGATCCAGTTGCCTGAAGACCTCATCAAACCAAGCGGTGCCGCATAATACAGCGGATTGGCGCACAACCACCCGGGCCGTAGCCTGAGCTGCCTCAGACAACAAGTGAGCAGTCACATCACCAGAACCGATGTCTTCAGCTAAGGCAACTGCTACCTGCTCAGCCATCAGTGCGAACGTCTTCATGCGGCCTGAGGAACCTTAAAATAGGGACGGAGAAAGATAAATGACAAGACTGAACGGAAGTAGGCAGAACAAAGCTTACTAATTGGCCAGGTGTTTTTTGACAGTCTGGCTGACCTGCGCCATATCTGCGCGGCCCTGCACCTGGGGCTTGATCAGTGCCATCACCTGGCCCATATCACGCATGGATGTCGCACCAGTATCAGATAATGCTTGCTGAATAATGGCAGCAATATCTTCGGGTTGCAGCATCTCAGGCAGATAAGTCTGAATAACTGTGATCTCAGCCTGTTCTGCTGTGGCAAGGTCATCACGCCCGGCAGCCTGATACTGACGCACCGACTCCTGCCGTTGTTTTACCATCTTGTCCAGCACAGCAAGTATCTGCTGATCATCCAGCTGGATACGTTCATCAACTTCGCGTTGTTTCACTGCCGCCAGGATCAACCGAATGACCGCCAGACGCGGCTTATCCTGCGTCTTCATGGCGGTCTTCATATCGCCCTGCAAGCGCGACTTCAACGTCATATCAGCCATTAGTAGGGGCGTTCAAAACGTCTGGCTTCACGCCGGATTTTTTTCTGCCAACGTTTAACCGCTGCTGCTGCCTTCCGCTTACGCTCCCAGGTGGGCTTTTCAAAAAAGTCACGGCGACGAACCTCTGTCAGAATGCCGGCTTTTTCACAAGACCGCTTAAAACGACGCAACGCCACTTCAAATGGCTCATTTTCTTTCAGACGAATGTTTGGCATAGGGCATCGAACTCAAAATGTGTAACAACACTCCCTGCAAGACACCTCTGAAACTGTTGTACTTGTGACATTTCAGAGGTACCCCGAAGAGGTGTATCAGAGATTAAAAAACATCTTTCAGACTTTTTCTTTAATACGTGCCGCCTTACCTGTGCGTCCACGCAGATAATATAACTTAGCCCGGCGCACAGCACCGCGCCGTTTGACACTGATACCTTCAATCAATGGGCTGTAGGTCTGAAATACCCGCTCCACACCCTCGCCGTGCGACATCTTACGCACAGTAAAGGCAGAATTCAGACCGCGATTACGCCGGGCAATACACACGCCTTCAAAGGCCTGTAGCCGTTCACGCTCGCCTTCTTTCACCTTGACCTGAATCACCAGCGTATCACCCGGACCAAAAGACGGGATATCTTTGTTCATCTGTTCTGTTTCAAGTTGCTGAATAAGGTTACTCACGGATAACTCCTGACCCGGTGGGTTGCGGTGATTCATTGATAGCGTCGATATATTCAACGAGTAAGGTCTGTTCTTCGTCGCTCAGCGGGTATTGTTGCAACAAATCAGGTCGCTGTTGCCAGGTACGGCCCAGCGCCTGTTGCAAACGCCAGCGACGAATGCGGGCATGATCGCCAGATAATAAGACATCCGGGACTACCTGCTCAGCGACCACTTCGGGCCGCGTGTAATGTGGGTGATCCAGCAGGCCTGCGCTGAAAGAGTCCTGACCAGCGGACTCAGTATGTCCGAGTGCTCCGGGCAATAAGCGGATGATGCTGTCGATCATCAGCATCGCCGGCAACTCGCCGCCGGAAACAACATAATCGCCTACCGACCACACCGCATCTACCTGGGTGTTCAACAGACGCTCGTCAATACCTTCATAGCGCCCGGCAAGCAAAATCAGCGCATCGGTTTGTGCCAACCGTTGGGCAACAGCCTGAGTAAACGGTTGGCCCTGTGGGCTCAGGTATAACACCTGCCCTGCGGGTGAAGCAGCACGCGCAGCCTGGATAGCCGCAGCCAGTGGCTCATATCGCATCAGCATGCCGGGTCCACCACCATAGGGACGATCATCTACTTGGCCGTGGGCATTCACTGCATAATCACGCGGATTCCACAATATCAGCTCTGCTAGGCCACGTGTCAGGGCGCGACCCGTAATGCCATGCTTTAAGGCAGTAAACATTGCCGGAAACAGGCTGATTACATCAAAGCGCATAGCAGCTAAAAATCTTCATCCCAGTCAACCAGCAGCCGGCCTTGTGCCAGATCAACCTGATGGACAATTTTCTGCCACACAAAGGGAATTAACCGCTCTCGTGCGCCAGACAGCACCAGAACATCCTGCGCACCAGTCGCTAACAGGTGTCGTACTGTGCCAAGTGATTGGCCTTGCAGGTTACACACAATCAAACCGACCAGGTCTGCCCAATAATATTCGCCCGGTGCGGTTAATGTGGGCAGATCGGCACGAGTCACTGCAATACGCGCGCCGATCAGAACTTCTGCCTGAGTACAATCATCACAATGCTGTAGCTTCAGGATGATATATTTTCCCTGAACACGCCCCTGAGCAATCTGCCAGGATTTCCACTCACCAGCCAGATACAATAAAAGCCGCGAATAAGCAGTGATATGACTGCGCGGCTGTGTGTCTGAGTGGACCTTAATCCAGCCACGCAGACCATATGTACCGGTGACACGCCCGAGCTCAATCAGGTCTGTCAGATCAGCCAGTGGCACAGAAAATATTGTCAGAAATAATACTAAGCTGCTACCGGAGTAGCGTCACGCTGCGCTGCGACCAGTTTTTTTGCACGTTCGGACAATTGACCACCAACCGACAGCCAATAATCTACACGCGCCAGGTCTATACGCATGGCCTCCTGATTTTCACCAGCAATCGGATTATAAAAACCCAGGCGCTCGATATAACGACCATCACGCGCACGGCGTGAGTCTGCTGCCACCAGATGATAAAAAGGTCGTTTTTTTGCCCCGGAGCGGGCCAGGCGGATAGATACCATAAATTTTTCTCTGTTCGCGAATAAAGGACTCTGTGTGAAGGTCTGACAGAAATCCCAAATAACAACCCGGCTATTTTACGCGAAACAGATAGTTTGTAAATTTGTAAAATTACAAATTTCAGTCACCATGTCAGGAGAAAAATAGCCGGGATCACTGCTCGATCAGGTTCCAATACGCGCCTGATCACCTGCGGCCTGTAGCCAAGTGCGGCGATCAGCGGCACGTTTTCTGGCCAGTAGTCGATCCATCCGTTGTGTTGTATCGTCGCCGTCGGTCAGCACCAACTGTACCAGACGACGGGTGTCCGGGTGCATGGTGGTTTCGCGCAGTTGTAACGGATTCATCTCGCCCAGGCCTTTAAAACGCTGGATGTTGATTTTGCCTGATCGTGAATCTGACTTAAGTCGGGCCAGTACTGCCTCACGCTCATCCTCGTCCAGGGCATAATGCACTTGTTTGCCGACATCAATCCGGTACAGCGGCGGCATCGCAACATAGATGTGCCCAGCCAATACCAGGTCACGAAAATGACGCAGGAACAAGGCACATAACAAGGTAGCAATATGCGCACCATCTGAGTCTGCATCTGCCAGGATGCAAATCTTGCCGAAACGGCGACGCGACAAGTCGGTACTACCCGGATCAACCCCGATCGCGACTGCAATATCATGCACTTCCTGCGACGCCAGAATATCTGCCGAATCGACTTCCCAGGTGTTCAGAATCTTACCTCGCAGCGGCATTACCGCCTGAAAGTCTTTATCCCGCGCTTGTTTTGCTGACCCCCCGGCGGAGTCGCCTTCTACCAGAAACAGTTCGCTACGCTCCCGATCGGTGCTGACACAGTCGGTCAGTTTGCCCGGCAGGGCCGGGCCCTGCACAATTTTTTTGCGCGCCACCTTTTTGCTGTTACGCAGCCGGGCCTGCGCCTGTTGTATTGCCAGTGCAGCGATCTGTTCAGCCTGTGTGGTATGTTCGTTCAGCCACAGGCTGAATGCATCCTTGATCAGGCTACTGACCCAGCCCGCGCAATTGCGTGAGGACAATCGCTCCTTGGTCTGGCCGGAAAATTGCGGTTCTTGCATACGCACCGCCAGCACGTAACTCAGGTTATGCCATATATCTTCTGGTGCCAGTTTTACACCACGTGGATATAGCTGGCGAAATTCGCAAAATTCACGGATCGCCTCCGTCAGCCCGGTACGCAATCCGTTCACATGCGTACCCCCCTGTAGGGTCGGAATAAGATTGACGTAGCTTTCGGTGTATAACTCACCACCCTGCGGCTGCCAGGCCAGGGCCCAGCAAACGTCCGTTTCCGGTTTCTGAAGGTGGCCACTGTAGCAAGGTTGTGGCAAGCTGTCGGCCTGTGCCAGTGCATACTGCAAATAACCAGACAGGCCATCGGTATAACACCATTCCTGCTGGTCGTTACTCTCTGCTGATGTCAGGCGTATCCGCAATCCTGGACAGAGTACCGCCTTTGCCTTCAGACCCTTAGCCAGCTGGCGCAGGTTGATGGCCGCAGTATCAAAAAAACCGGCGTCCGGCCAGAAGCGTAGCCGGGTGCCGGTGTCTTTTTTACGCAGGTTGCGCGTGATCTGCAGGTCTGCGGTTTTCGCCCCGTTGGCAAAGGCCATGTGGTATTCTTTGCCGCCGCGCTTTATCCAGACTTCCAGGCGTGTTGAGAGCGCATTCACGACAGATACGCCAACACCATGCAATCCACCGGAAAACTGGTAGTTTTTATCAGAAAATTTACCCCCGGCATGCAATTGGGTCAGGATCACCTCGACGCCAGGCAGATGTTGCTCCGGGTGCTGGTCGACCGGCATACCGCGTCCATCATCTTCTACCTCAAGTGAGCCATCCGGGTAATGCGTCACCCAGATGTTACCCGCGTGCCCACTAATCGCTTCATCGACACTATTATCAATCACTTCCTGCGCCAGATGATTCGGGCTGGTGGTATCGGTATACATACCCGGACGTTTGCGCACTGGTTGTAGTCCGCTCAGGACTTCAATCGCTGCGGCAGTATAGTCAGTGGATGACGCCATCATAGTGTTCCTGGCTGTATCTGGTGCGGTCAGCCGATTGGGTTTCGTTAAATCAAATTTAAATCGTGGGCAAGGTATGTAACCTCGCCCACGACCAAAGGGGTGAGAGCGACACCACTCCCCTTTTGGCAAGCCCCCATTGTGTTGTCCCCACAGCAAACTGCGGGAAATCCTCAGATTAAAACAGGTCTTTTATTGTGACACAGGCCAACGTTTCGTTTGAAGTTGCCTTAACTGAACTGGAGTCACTGGTGACTCAGATGGAGACAGGCAATCTGAGTCTGGAAGAAGCCTTGCAGGCGTTTGAACGTGGTATTCAGCTTACTCGTACCTGTCAGCAAAAGTTACAGGCCGCTGAACAACAGGTAAAAATTCTGACCCGGGATCACCCGGACGCCCAGCCCGAGGTATTTGTTGATGATGTCTGATACGGCCTTTCAGGCCTTTCATGCCGACTGTTGTACACAGGTGGATACCGCCTTACAACAGCACTTACCCGACCCGACGCAAGCACCTCGCCGCTTACATCAGGCGATGCAGTATGCAGTGCTGGGTAAGGGCAAACGTATCCGGCCTTTAATTGTGTATGCCGCAGGCTATGCAGTGGGTGCCGAACGCAACCGGTTGCACGACCCAAGTTGTGCAGTTGAGCTGATTCATGCCTTTTCTCTGGTGCATGACGACCTGCCGGCGATGGATGACGATGATCTGCGCCGAGGCAAGCCAACCTGCCATAAGCAGTTTGATGAGGCCACTGCGATCCTGGCCGGTGATGCGTTACTCAGCCTGGCATATCAGGTTCTGGTAGAAGCATCCTGGCCGGCTCCTCAGGTCAAGTTGACCATGCTGCAGAATCTGCTCGTTGCCAGTGGTGCACAAGGTCTGGTGGTTGGTCAGGCACTGGATATTGAGGCGGTCGGACAATCGATTGATCTGCCTCATCTGGAGCAGATTCATATTCATAAAACCGGCCTGCTGATTCGGGCCTGTGTGCGTTTGGGTGTGTTATGTGCGCCATCAGCGTCTACTCAGGCAGAGCAGCATCTGGACCGGTACGCGAAGTGTATCGGATTGGCCTTTCAGGTGCAGGATGATGTGTTGGATGTGGTGGGGGATACCCGGAACACGGGTAAACAGTCAGGAAAGGATGCCGCTGCGAATAAGCCGACTTACCCGGCATTGCTGGGTTTGCAGGGTGCCCGGACTATGGCCCAGCGGCTGGTGCAGGAAGCACTGGAAGAGTTAACTGATTTTGACGAGAAAGCCGATCCGCTACGCTGGGTAGCGCGTTATATTGTGCAACGTCAGCATTGAAAGCAACGTCTGGCTTCAGAGATCGCCTTTCACATAATGGTATGGATCGACTGCTTTACCATTTTTGTGGACTTCAAAATGAACATGTGGTCCGCTGGATCGACCACTACTGCCTAATAGCGCAATCACCTGGCCCTTTTGTACGACGTCGCCCCGACGCACAAGATTTTTTTTGTTGTGCGCATACAAGGTACTGTAGCCGTCGACATGGCTGATTTCGACGATATTGCCGAAGCCTCGGACTATTCTGGATCGTTTCACAATGCCAGCGGCAACTGCATGGATCGGGGTGCCCGTCTTCGCGGCGAAATCCATCCCTTTATGATGGCTTCTCCGGCCATTAAGGGGATCAATACGTGAGCCGAAGCGGGATGAAACCCAGCCTTGCTGTACTGGCCGGCCTGAGGGTAACGTCGCCTGTAACAGGTCACGACTCTGCCAGTAAGACTCCAGAACCTCCAGCTTGTGTTCCCGATCAGCCAGCAGACCGCTGACCTGATCCAGCTCGCCCTGGATGTCGACAACATTTTGTGCTTCACCCGCTTCTGTCGGGTTGCCCCCAGTCGCTGGGATGGTTGAAAAATCAAATTCTGTCTGGTTCAGCCCACCGATGCGCACCATGCGTTCACCCAGCGCATCTATCCGCATCATTCTTGCCTGTAGTGCAGCAACGCGTACGCCGAGCGCATTCAGGTGGGTATCCTGATCAGATCGCACCTGCGCTACGGTGGCCTGCGCCTGTTGCAACATAGTACGTAATTCTGTCAGCGCACGATCTGCACTTTGTTGCTGCGTGTCGCTGACGCCAGCCATGTAACCGAATGCCACCAATGCAACCGCGCACAAAGTCAGACCAGACGTCAGCCAGAACAGTACATTCGGCAGACGCAGATGGACGCTGTGGTGTTTTTTCGATAACAGAATCACTTGCATCAGTTGGCTACCCCGACCCGGCTGGCCCGTCAGATCAGCGTTTTGAGTATTGTGGACGCTTACGTGCTTTATGCAGGCCGATTTTCTTACGCTCAACCATCCGCGAGTCACGCGTCAGGAAGCCCGCCGCACGCAACGGTGCACGCAGCTCTTCGTTATATTTCAATAAGGCACGAGCCAGACCATGACGAATGGCACCGGCCTGACCGCTACCACCACCACCGTTAACGTTGACTACCACATCAACCTTATCTTGTGTTTCGGTCAGCAGCAGCGGTTGGCGTACTACCATACGGGCAGTTTCGCGCCCGAAAAAGCGATCCAGAGGCCGCTGATTAACGGTGATGTCACCCTTACCAGGACGGACAAATACCCGTGCAACCGAGGTTTTACGGCGGCCTACAGCGGCTGGTGTCGTGTTATGCATAATCTTCTCTGCTGGTTTGGTTACAGTGTCAATGGCTGTGGCTGTTGTGCCTGATGGGTGTGCTCTGAACCTGCAAATACCCGCAGCTTTTTGAACATGGCACGACCCAGAGGATTTTTCGGTAGCATTCCCTTTACTGCGGTCTGGAGCACGCGCTCCGGTGCCTTTTCAAGCTGCTTTTCCAGGCTGATCGACTTCAGATGACCCACATAGCCGGTATGATGGTGATACATTTTATCTTTCAGTTTGTTGCCGGTCACAGCTACCCGGGCTGCATTGACCACCACAATATAATCTCCGGTGTCCATATTCGGGGTATACATCGGTTTATGTTTGCCACGCAGACGACGGGCAATTTCTGAAGCCAGACGCCCCAGTGTCTTCCCTTCGGCATTGACCAGGTACCAGTCATGGGTAATATCTTTCTGTTTTGCGCTATAGGTAGCAGTCATCAGGGTTACTCATCAACAGCAGATCAGTTAAGTGCTTGATAAAAAAATATATTTTATGTTACAGCGCGATATCGCGTTGTGTTTGCAAAAGAGGCCGAATTCTACGGAGGTCAGACTATAGCGTCAATCAGTAATTCAGGCTAC
>JAHDCB010000035.1 GCA_020630035.1 Gammaproteobacteria bacterium | reverse complement strand
TAAGACTGACATTTTAGCAACCCCGGAGGTCACAAACAGGTTCAGACCAACCGGCGGCGTGATCATGCCGATTTCCATATTGACCACCATGATAATGCCCAGATGGATCGGGTCAATACCGAGTTGAATCGCTATCGGGAAGACCAGCGGTGCGACGATCACAATCAGGCCGGAGGGTTCCATGAACTGCCCGCCAATCAGCAGAATCAGGTTCACGATGACCAGGAACATTACCGAGCCGAAGCCTGCAGCGAGCATGGCAGAGGCAATTTCCTGTGGTATCTGTTCTTCGGTCAGGACATGTTTCAGGATCAGTGCATTGGCAATGATGAACAGTAACATGATGGTCAGCTTGCCGCCTTCCAGCAGTGACTGGCGGTGATCCGGGTGGAAGATTGCCGGAATCAGGTAGCGGAAGAATAGCAGCCAGTTGCGAATGAACGCAAACAGGCGGTTTTCACCATCACGCCGTAGTGGCTGGTCTTTCAGCGGGCCCATATCGCGATAGATGAAGTTCGCGATTAAGAAGGCGTACACGGAGGCAACGGCTGCCGCCTCGGTTGGCGTGAAGACGCCACCATAGATACCACCGAGTATGATCACGATCAGGAACAGGCCCCAACCGGCATCTATGGCGGCATCGCGTATCTCACCAAAACCAGCCCAGGGCTGGGCAGGCAGGTTTTTGATGCGTGCAGCAATATAAATGCCGATCATCAGCATCAGCCCGGCGAGTAATCCGGGGATTACGCCGGCGAGGAACATCCGGCCTACTGAAACATCGGTAGCGGCGGCATATACCACCATCACGATAGAGGGCGGGATCAGGATACCCAAGGTGCCGGCGTTACAGATTACCCCGGCGGCAAACTCCTTGGTATAACCCACCTTCAGCATGCCGCTGATGACGATGGTTCCGATAGCGACCACGGTCGCTGGAGAAGAGCCGGACAGTGCGGCAAACAGCATGCAGGCGAATACCCCGGCGATTGCCAGGCCGCCGCGTACATGGCCGACGGTTGCGATGGCAAAACGGATAATACGTTTCGCTACACCACCAGTTGACATGTAAGACGATGCCAGAATGAAGAATGGAATTGCCAGCAGGGTATAGTGGCCTTCGAATGCCTCGAATAAGGTTTGTGCGACAGAGGCCAGTGAGCTGTCGGAGTGATACAGCAGAAAGGTGATACTGGACAGGCCCAGCGCGATGGCGATGGGTACCCCCAGTAGCAGCAAGGTGATGACTGCGACAAATAAGAGCAAGACTTCCATTATTTCGACTCCTCCATCGCTTCAATTTCATGGCTTGCGATCAGCATGCGTTGTTCGCCGCGCCAGATACGCATGGCAGCCTGCAGATAGCGGATCAATAGTAGTGCCATACCAATCGGCAGAATGATATAGGGGATAAAACGCGGTATTTTTTCGTAGATAGGTTCACCATCTTCGATATAGCCAAGCATACTTTGCAACCAGATCGGGAACGGAATATCCTCGACCTCAAGAAAGCTCAGTTGGAATGCGAACTTGCTCCAGTATTCCCAACCACCGTACAGTAATAAGCCTGTGAAGGTCAGGCAGGCAGTCGCGGAGATTAAGGCACAAATGCGTTGTACAGGCGGAGACAG
The DNA here is from genome assembly GCA_020630035.1 of Gammaproteobacteria bacterium. Taxonomy (GTDB): domain Bacteria; phylum Pseudomonadota; class Gammaproteobacteria; order Chromatiales; family Chromatiaceae; genus JAHDBG01. The sequence goes on along the minus strand of JAHDCB010000035.1, from coordinate 11,194 downwards.
ATAATTCAGTACAGCATCGACACCCAGGTTGGCCGAGATCTTGACAGCATGGCTGATACCAAATAAAACCAGCCAGGCAAACAGGTAGGTAGTGGTTTCCAACGCCCAAAGCAGGTTGCTCTGGAAGACATAACGAGCGACCACATTGGCGAAGGTTACCAGGGCCATCAGGCCTAGCAGGGTCGCGATACCGACCTCTTCTATTTCGTTGACCCAGTGGCCGAGCCGGCTTTTTTCGGCATCATGCATGGATGGTCTCCATTGTTCGTAGGGCAGAGTAAATGAGTGTGGAACACGGCTGCGTACACGGTGTTTTTCGTCGCGTCTTTGTTGTACGCAGCATAGTGTGTTCCTGTGTTGTTATTCGACACACGAAAAGCCCGGTGAGCGTGTTGCTCACCGGGCTTTTGCGGAATAGCGTCTGCGGATAGGTGATTATCCTGCGTTTGCTTCCTGTGCTTTTGCTGCTTCTGCGTTTGCTTCTTGTGCGGCAGCGATCAGAGCTGCGCCAACGTTTTTCTCAAATTTCAGCCAGACAGGCTTCAGTGCAGTCACCCAGGCAGCGCGTTGTGCTGCGTTCAGGGTACGTACTGGCTTGCCAGCATCAATAATCTTCTGCCGATTGGTATTATTGATGTCGGTTGAAATCTGATTCCGTTCAGAACTAACTTCATCAATGATTTGTTTCAACTGCGCCCGGACATCTTCAGGTAAGCTGTCCCAGAATTCGGTTGAAGTGACGACCAGGTAATCCAGTACACCGTGGTTGGTTTCAGTGATGCCATCCTGTACTTCAAAGAATTTTTTGGTATAGATGTTAGACCAGGTGTTTTCCTGCCCATCAACAACACCAGTTTGCAGTGAACTGTACACTTCAGAGAATGCCATTTTTTGTGGATTCGCTTCCAGTTGCTCAAACTGAGCCTTCAGTACGTCTGAACTCTGGATACGGAACTTCAGGCCTTTGGCATCTTCCGGCAGAATCAGCGGAATGTTGGCTGACATCTGTTTCATGCCGTTGTGCCAGAAGGCGAGCCCTTGCAGGCCTTTGCTGCGCATCGCATTTTTCAGGTGCTCACCCGCTTGTGAGTTCTGGAAGCGATCGACAGCTGCAATATCGTTGAACATGAAGGGCAGATCGAAAATACGGAATTGTTTCGTATATTTTTCGAATTTGGACAAGGAAGGTGCCGCCATCTGTACATCACCCAACAGCATGGCTTCCAGTACTTTTTTGTCGTTATACAGTTGTTTGTTCGGGAATACCTGCATGCAGACCTTGCCGTTCATCTCGGCGTTTACGCGCTCAGCCAGCAATGCAGCTGCTTCGCCTTTCGGGTGACCTTTTGCGGCGGTCACGTGGCTGAATTTGATGACGGTTTCGCCTGGTTGGCAATCATCTGCAGCCCAGGCTGCGCTACCAGCTAGTGCTAATGAAAGGCCGGCGGCCAGAGTAGTGAGTCGTTTCATGGTAGATATCCTTGTCTTACAGTTTTAAATCTTAATCTAGGTTTGAGGCTATCCTGAATTCAGGACGTATCATATCCTTGTTGAAAGATATTGCAAGAAAAATGCCAAGTGCTGCCTCATGATCGGAGATGAGGCGATAAGGTGTTGTAATTCCTGGTGTAAATGGGTGTCTGGCCTGGCCAGGGCTGGTGTATGCATAACTTGAATATGGCGGGTTTTCGCCGGATGCTCATTTTATCAAGCGGGGAAACCGCCCATTTCAGAGGGTGTGCATGCCTAATACAGATAATCCGGATTGCCAATCCCGATTTGGCTGTCATGTTGTCGGACTGCGTTCAGACCTTGTTGTCTGGCCACTGTGGCGAGCTGTTGTGCTTGGGTGTAATCTCCGGCCTTTGCTGCTTTTTCAGCAGCCTGGAGCAGCTTTCTGGTGTCACGCCAGGCGTTGTTACGCTGCGTGGCTTGCTGATAGGCTTGCTTGGCTTCGGCTAACGTTTTGGCATAGGTGTCTTCCGGTGTGGTATGAGGTGTTGCCGTGACAGCGAGTAGGGTGTAAGTCCAGCCGAACAGGATAATAGTGGATAAAGTCTGTTTCATCAGGTTGGCCTCAAGGGGTTGGTTCGGTTTCAGATGGGTTGTCAGGTGTTACTGTGGTCTGATCAGGCCGGTTTGCCGGAACGAAGGTGTCAGGCTGACAATATTGGTTCTGTTTCGATGGCGTCGAATCATAACAGGCAATACCTTGTTCCCGGTAATATTGGTCGGCACCTGGGTGTAATGGTGCTGACAGGGAATCTTGCACCATCTCTGAGGGCTCCAGGTGGGCAAGCGCCGGGTGTAATGATTTGAATTCGTCCAGATTATTAAATACGGATTTCACCAGTGTATAAATGGCCTTATTTGATGTGTTAGTTGAACTGACAACTGTTGCCCCGACGCCAAAGGTGGGAATGTCATCCGGGTTGTCCGGGTACAGTCCGCCGGGGATACGGGTCTTGCGATAATAGTGGTGTTTTGCCAGCAACTCATCAATTGCAGGGTGTTCCACCGGTATCAGTCTGATATCGCAGGTCTCCGCAGCTTGGGTGACCGAACTGCTTGGGTGTCCGACGGTAACAATAATCGCATCCAGTTTATTGCTGCATAAGGCATTAACCTGTTCACTGGAAGGTAGCTGGGCGGCCAGCTCGAAATCAGATAGTTTCCAGCCCAGCAAATCCAGCAGGATGTTGATGGTGCCGCGCTGGCCAGAGCCAGGTGCGCCCATATTAACCCGGTATTTGACGATATCTTCCAGTTTCCGGATGCCGCTGTCTGCCCGGGCAATCAGGGTAAAGGGTTCAGCATGCAGAGAAAACAAGGCGCGAAGGCGCGTATTTGCGCCTTCTGCAGCAAAACGATTACTTCCCTGATAGGCATAATGTTGCCAGTCAGACTGGGATAGCCCGATATCTAACTTGGCGTTGCGGATGGCGCGCAGATTATAGATAGAACCGCCGGTACTCCTGACACTACAGCGAATACCGTGTTGGGTGCGTTGCTTATTCAGCATGCGACAGATGGCACCACCGGCTGGGTGGTAAACCCCGCTAACGCCGCCGGTGCCAATGTTCAGACTTGGTAATGCAGCATGGAGCAATGGACTGCAGCCGGTCAGGAGCAGTACCGACCAGCACAGGTTGCTGAGCCAGCTTTTAGTGCTGGATTGTGGCCGCCTGTCAGCGATCGGGGTTTGATAAAATGGACCGTTCAATATTGTTTCTGCGAAGGCTGATCAGGAACCCGTATATTTCCGGGAATGGCAGGATTATGGTGAAATCAGATATTACACAATTATTACAGCAGGCACTCAGTTGCCTGGTTGAACAGGGCGTGTTGCCACAGCAGGCGGTTATGCCGCCGCAGGTTACGTTGGCGCGTCAGCCGGAACAAGGTGATTTTGCCAGTAATGTTGCCCTGGTACAGGCAAAGGCCGCTGGTCTGTCGCCACGGGTGCTGGCAGAAAAGCTGGTCGCAGTCTGTCAGCAGCCGGCCTGGCTGGCAAAGATTGAAGTTGCCGGGCCGGGGTTTATCAACTTTCGTCTGGCGGCGCAACAGCATACTGCTGTTGTGCGCGAGATTCTGGCGGCAGGTACACAATTTGGTTGTGCACAGCAGGCTCAGGGGCAGCGAGTCCACCTGGAGTTTGTATCAGCAAACCCGACCGGGCCATTGCATATCGGGCATGGACGCGGTGCGGCGTATGGTTCTGCTGTCGCGCGTTTGTTAGCTGCAGTCGGTTATGCGGTGCATACCGAATATTATGTCAATGATGCAGGCCGGCAGATGGATATACTGGCGGTGTCTGTCTGGCTGCGTTATCTGCAACAGTTGGGTGAATCGCTGCCATTTCCGGCGAACGGGTACCAGGGCGATTATGTGGGAGCTATTGCCGCTGACTTGTGCCAGGCATCTGCTGATCAATATCAGCAACCAGCAGCATCTGTGTTGGTCGATCTACCGCCGGATCAGGCTGATGGAGGTGATAAAGAGCTGTATATTGACGCGTTGATTGCGCGGATGAAGCATCTGCTGGGTGCAGCCGATTATCAGGCTGTGTTTGCGGCTGGTCGGGATCGCATTTTAGAAGATATTCGTGACGATTTGGCAAATTTTGGTGTGACCTACGATCAATGGTATCCGGAACAGGCTTTATTTGATCAGGGCAAGGTACAACAGGTGCTGACGCAGTTAGAGGATACAGCACATGTGTATCGCAAGGCAGGTGTGCTCTGGTTTCGTAGCAGCACATGGGGTGACGAAAAAGACCGGGTGCTGGTGCGCGCAAATGGTCAGCCGACCTATTTTGCCTCGGATGTAGCTTACCACCTGGATCGGTTGGCGCAGGGCTATACGCGCCTGATCAATATCTGGGGTGCGGATCACCATGGCTATGTCCCGCGTGTGAAGGCCGCCTTGCAGGCAGCAGGCAAGGTGCCGGATGATCTGACAGTGTTACTGGTACAGTTCGCCAGCCTGTATGAGCAGGGTGAGAAACAGGCAATGTCAACCCGGTCTGGTGAGTTTGTCACCCTGCGTAGTCTGTATGATGATGTCGGTGTCGATGCGGCCCGCTTTTTTTATCTGATGCGACGCAGTGATCAGCATCTGGCGTTTGATCTGACGCTGGCGCGTTCCCAGTCAAATGAAAACCCGGTCTATTATGTGCAATATGCACATGCGCGGATTTGTGCTGTGTTGCGTCAGGCGGCGGACAAGGGGGTTATGATTCCGGATGTTGTAGTGCCATTGACTGCCTTGACAGACGAACATGAGATTAGTCTGTTGAAATGCCTGGCGCGTTACCCGGAAGTGATTGCCCATGCTGCACGCGACTTGGCGCCGCATCAGGTAACGCATTATGTGCGTGACTTAGCGCGGGAACTACATGCCTATTACAATGCCTGTCCCATTCTGACGGTTGCAGCAGAGCTGCGTGCAGCACGTTTGCAACTGATTCTGGCAACCCGACAGGTCTTGCGTAATGGGCTGAGTTTACTCGGGGTCAGCGCGCCAGAACGGATGTAGCGTACTGATATGCTGTCCGGGTTGGATTGGTTAGGTGCAGGTTGCTGTCAGGTGTGCGGTGTATCGTCAGCGCACACCGTATGTGCTCTTTGCGATGCGGAATTATTACGTAACCAGCAAGCCTGTCAGCAGTGTGCAGTTCCACTGGAGCAGGCTGCTGATGCGATGCTGTGTGGTGAATGTTTGCGCAATCCGCCATCATTCAGTCAGATTTTTGCACCTTTCATCTATCAGTCCCCGGTGCGGGACTGGATCAGTCAATTCAAATATCAGCGCGCCCTGCACTGGGGGCGCTGGTTAGGTACAGAGTTAGGGCAGGCGGTACAGGCACAACAACTGACTGTGGATCTGATCGTGCCGGTACCATTGCATGCTGCACGCTTGTGCCAGCGAGGCTTCAATCAGTCTGCTGAACTGGCTCATTGGGTCAGTCAGCAGGTGCAGATTCCGTGGCGTACGAATATTCTGCAACGGATACATCAAGGGGTGGGACAGCAAGGATTATCGCGACGTGAGCGGCAACGGAATATGCGCCGCCAGTTTCGGGTTCTGCAGACACCTGCGGTGCAAAGCATTGCCTTGCTGGATGATGTGGTGACCACAGGTGCGACTGCACGCGCGGCGGCGCAGGCATTACGGCGTGCCGGTGTTCCGCGTGTGGTTGTCTGGGCAGTTGCACGTACTCCGAAGCCAAATACTTCTTTTATAACAGCAGAGACGATGTCATGAATCACCCGTGGTCAGACTGGCAGGTAGCTTGTTACCGTTACATCCTGGCGATGATATGCGGACTTTACAGTCTGGCGGTGCCAGCATTACAGATTGCCATCACGCAGGGCAATGTTGCCGCATTACCCATCGCGGTTGTGCCCTTTGAGAACGAAACCGGTACACCGACATCGCCATTATCTGTCGCACAAGTGATTGCTGCTGATCTCAGGCGAAGTGGTGTATTTAACCCATTACCGTTTGCGCAATTACCGGCACGCCCCAGGCATGCAGCACAGATACAATGGCCAGTATGGCGTGCAGTGCCGGTTGAACATTTGTTGACTGGCCGGATACAGGCCCGTGACGCGGGTGGATATCAACTGGATTTTCGCTTGTTTGATGTGACCCAGGGCCAGCAGCGGCTGGCCTACCGGGTGACGGCAACCGCAGGCCAGTTACGGGCAGCGGCGCATCAGATTGCAGACCGTGTTTATCTGGCGCTGACAGGCAAACCTGGTGCCTTCAGTACGCGCATTGCCTATGTGATGTCTACCCGGACTGCTGAGGGGCAGGCGCGTAACCAGTTGAAGGTGGCCGATGCCGACGGCCACAATGCACAAACTATTGCGACTTCACGGGAGCCGCTGATGTCGCCCGCCTGGTCACCGGACGGACAGCAGCTGGCCTATGTTGCGTTTGAGCGCGGTCGTTCCATGATCTGGGTGCAGCATATTGCGACTGGTGAACGGCGTAAGGTGGCGGCATACCCTGGTATCAATGGTGCACCTGCCTGGTCGCCGGATAGAAAAAAAATAGCACTGACCCTGTCTAAGGAAGGCAATCCGGATATTTATGTGCTGACACTGGCTACCGGGGAACTGCGTACCCTGACGCGCCACTCCGGCATTGACACAGAGCCTGCCTGGTCGCCGGACGGGCAACAGATCGTGTTTACTTCCGATCGTGGTGGCTCACCTCAGTTGTATCAAGTGTCAGCGAACGGTGGTCAGGCGCGTCGGCTGACTTTCGAGGGTGACTATAATGCCCGAGCTGCCTATGCCCCCGATGGTCAGCATATTGCCCTGGTGACCCGCGTGGCTGGTCGCTACCGGATTGGATTGCTGGATCTGCGGCGTGGAGACCTGCGGTTGCTGAGTCACGGGAAGTTGGACGAATCGCCCGGATTTGCACCAAATGGTAGTCTGGTGCTGTATGCGAGTCGACAGAATGGACGCGATGTACTGGCGACTGTCGCTGTAGACGGTAATTTTCAGCAACGAATCAGCCTGGAGGCCACAGCAGTGCGTGAACCAGCCTGGTCACCGTACTGAGATGCAGGTGATGGCAACAATGAGTATCCGGATTCTGCGATGACAGCCTATCTGATTCGTCGCATTTTGTATGCATTGCCGATTGTACTTGGCGTTAATCTGTTTACGTTCGCGTTGTTTTTTGTGGTGAATACACCGGAAGATATGGCGCGGATGCATCTGGGCCAGAAACGGGTGACAGAGGCCGCAGTGCAGGCTTGGAAGATGGAGCGCGGCTATGATCAGCCATTGTTCTGGAATGCAACTGCAGAGGGTTGGCAGGCATTGACCGAGACACTGTTTTTTACTAAATCACTTAGCTTGTTTACGTTTGATTTTGGCCAGTCGGATAGTGGACGGGATATTGGTTACGACATCAGTCAGCGCATGTGGCCCAGTCTGGCACTGGCGATACCGATTCTGTTGGTCGGGTTACTGGTGAATATCACCTTTGCTTTATTATTGGCGTTGTTTCGCGGTACCGCGCTGGATACCTGGGGTGTGGTGTTATGTGTTGGTCTGTTATCAGTGTCGGGCCTGTTTTACATCATCGGTGGTCAGGTGCTGATCGGTAAGTTACTGAAGTTGGCGCCGATATCTGGCTATGATGTGGGTGTCGATGCCTGGAAGTTTCTGATATTGCCGGTGGTCGTTGGCGTGTTGGGTGCGATTGGTTCCGGTACCCGCTGGTATCGGAGTTTGTTTCTGGAAGAAATTGGCAAGGATTTTGTGCGCACGGCGCGTGCGAAGGGGTTGAGTGAGATAGCGATTCTGTTTCGGCACGTATTACGTAATGCCCTGATCCCGATTCTGACGGGTGTTGTCGTGATATTGCCAGGCTTATTTATGGGTAGCCTGCTGCTGGAGTCATTTTTTGGTATCCCGGGGCTGGGCAGCTATACGATTGACGCGATTCAGCGTCAGGATTTTGCGATTGTGCGGGCGATGGTGTTTCTGGGTACGGTGTTGTATATCCTGGGGCTGATTCTGACCGATTTGTCTTACACGGTTGCAGACCCCCGGGTGAGGCTGAACTGATGCCGTTCCAGCCGGTGATCTTAGCGACCGATGCGCTGATTTATCTGTTAGTGCTGGTGATTGTCGGGTTTGTCGCCTATGCCAGGCGGCAGCCGCACTTGCTGGCACCCTGGCAACAGGTGGCACGTAGCCGCGTTGCGATGGGTGCCTGGGTGGTGATTGTGTTGTATCTGTTTATCGGGCTCAGTGACACGCTGCATTTTCGTCTGGCCGACGGGCAGGATGCGACAGGTCAGACCCGTTATGCCACCCAGGTTGTCAGTTTGCTGGATGTTATGGCCGACTCTTTGCGCGAGCGGCGTGAAAAAACTTATTCAGCACCGTTTGCCACCCATCTGTATAGCCGGGAAACGATTGATCTGCCGGACGGCGGTCAGCAACGTACCTATCCGCCGCTGCGCTATGGTGGGCAGCATCTGGCGGACCCTGCTGATCGTACCTGGGATATCATCTGGCGTGGCCTGGTCGGTGCTGCATCTGGCCTTGCAGTCTTTATGCTGTTGCTGCTGTTACGCTATCGTCGCCGGGCTGCGTTGGGTGAGCTGTGGTGTGCGCCGGAACGGGCGGCGAGTCGTACTGCCTGGGCGGTGCTGGCAGGGCTATGTCTGCTGGTTGGTGCCGTGATCAGTCTGAGTATGGTGTACCATGTGTTGGGTACCGATAAAGTTGGTGAGGACGTGTTATATCAGGCACTGAAGAGTGTGCGTACCGGGTTGGTGATCGGAACACTGACGACCCTGGTCATGTTGCCAGCCGCCCTGTTGCTGGGTGCGATGGCAGGTTATTTTCGGGGCTGGGTGGACGATATCATCCAGTACCTGTACACCACACTGAGCTCGGTACCGGGCGTGTTACTGATTGCGGCCGCGATCCTGATGATGCAGGTGTATATGAGCAATCATCCGGCGGAGTTTACCAGCCTGACTGAACGGTCAGATTTCCGCCTGTTATTTTTATGCCTGATTCTGGGGCTGACCAGCTGGACATCCCTGTGCCGGTTATTGCGTGGTGAGGCCCTCAAGTTGCGCCAGATGGACTATGTGCAGGCAGCACAAACACTGGGTGTCGGTCACTTTACCATTCTATGGCGGCATATCGTGCCGAACGTGATGCATATTGTGCTGATCGTGATCGTACTGGACTTCAGCGGTCTGGTGCTGGCCGAGGCGGTGTTGTCGTATATCAATATTGGTGTGGATCCGAATACCTACAGCTGGGGCAACATGATCAATAGTGCGCGTCTGGAGCTGGCGCGCGAGCCTGTGGTCTGGTGGTCATTAACAGCCGCCTTCGGCTTTATGTTTGTCCTGGTATTGGCTGCGAATCTGCTGGCAGATGCAGTACGCGATGCATTTGATCCGCGCTGATTTATCAAACGAGTCTTGTGACTAACAATGTACTATCCGGAAATTGATTCCGTTATTATGCAGCTGGGCCCGCTGGCGATCCGCTGGTATGGCCTGATGTACCTGCTTGGTTTTGCAGCCTTCTGGTGGTTGGGTCGGGTGCGTGCGCGCCAGGCGCAGTCAGTGCTGATTGTTCCGCAAATTGAAGACCTGGTGTTTTATTGTGCGCTTGGCACGGTGCTCGGTGGACGTATCGGTTATGTGCTATTTTATGCGTCGGATCGTTGGTTAGTTGACCCGCTGGTTTTATTGCGCATCTGGGAAGGTGGCATGTCGTTCCACGGTGGCTTGCTGGGGGTGCTGCTGGCGTTGATATTATTCAGTCGGCGTTATCAATTACCGTTGTTCCGGGTCGCTGATTTTGTCGCACCGATGGTACCGGTCGGGTTATTTTTCGGGCGGATCGGCAATTTTATCAATGGTGAGTTGTGGGGTGCACCCACTTCTGTCAGCTGGGGGATGCAGGTTGCCTGCGCCAATCGGTACGATCTGTGTGTCAACAAATTACAGTTGGCACCTGGTACGGTAATGACGCCGCCGTTACATCCTTCACAATTGTATGAGGCAGCGCTGGAAGGCTTGGTACTGTTCGTACTGTTATGGTGGTATTCTGCTAAACCACGCACGGCGCCCGGAGTGAGCGGCTTATTTCTGCTGGGATATGGTAGCTTCCGGTTTGTCGTCGAGTGGGTGCGTCTGCCGGATTCGCATCTGGGTTATCTGGCGTTTGACTGGCTGACGATGGGACAGGTGTTATCGTTACCGATGATGTTGGCGGGCACCATCCTGCTGGGTATTGCTTACCGCCGATCAAGTGTCTGACTTAATAGTATAAAATTGCGCTTATTTTTAATCTTAGTATTCCTCACTGCTTGCGGCGAGGGCAAAACTATGGCGGTTTCCAAAGAGGGAGAAGCGTAGCTCTCGCCCACGACTCAAATTTGACTCAGACCAGGCTTGGTTGAAATAGTGAAATGGCACCCATGGTCAGGGAAAAAGTAAAGTAAGAAAAGTAAGGAATTTGTGACTGGAAGAAGTAACTTAAAAACGATGAGTGGTTATGAACAAAGAACAAGCAGCTGCGTTACTTGATACTGTACCTGAATCACAGGTAAAAATCTGGCATGGTAATAACAATGACTACCATATTGTTATGTTTACTCGGGATACGGCAACCGATGTAGTACCGCACAAAGGAAAATGGGCACTGGTCGTCGATAAGATGCATGGGGTGCTGGATCATGAAACAGCTGAATTCGTGAGGCAGAATCGTCAGGGTTTTCGGGGTAATTTTACTTTTCGTGATATTTCTGCGCCTGATAAATTATGAAGTATCTACTTGATACAGATATTCTTTCCTATTTGTCAGACAGCTCTTCAATATTTTTTCCGCGTGTTGTCAGGCGTATGCGGAAATTGTGTGACGATGATCAGGTGCTGGTGTCTGTATTATCTTTTTATGAGCTGGAAAATGGTCTTTTTTCAGCGACAAGTCAGAAGCTAAAGGCTCAGTTTGAGGTTTTCCTGAGAACGATCAGAGAACAATTTGTACATGCACCTCTTCCCCTTGAAGGTAGTAGGGTATTTGGGAATCTGAAGGGCCAGTATAAAACGCAAACAGGTATTTCAAAGTCGGCCATTAAGCAGCATGATATTGATTTTATGCTTGCCAGTACAGCGATTGCTGAAAAT